>JAJQCH010000054.1 GCA_021202795.1 Oscillospiraceae bacterium | reverse complement strand
GTTCATAAATTCATTCTACCGAGTGTCCAACTTGCACTTGCAATTTGCAAAAATAGAAAACAGAAGCACCTTTTTTATTTGTATTTTTATCAAAAAATGACAAGGAGTGACTCGTATGAAGCCCTACGTTCCCATCCTGAACACCACGCTGGAGCTGGCGGACTGCCGGAAGGAATGGTTTTTGGACGAGACATATCACTGCTGGTGCCTGGAGGACATACTTTATACCCTCAAGGCCACCACGCCAAAATTCCAGCGCATGAGCATCTTTGTACCCGAAGCCTATCTGAACGAGGACGGCACGGTAAACCAGGAGGGCGTCTGCGGGGTCTTCACCGCCAAAACCGCTCCTGTAGTCTTTGAAAACAATTCCGCCGGGTATATGCAAATGCCCCACACCTGGCTGGGCGGCCCGCGGGATGAGGCGCCCAAGTACCTCCAGCGCGGGATGGTGTACGTCACCTGCGGCAGCCGAGGCCGGGAGTCCCGTGACCAGGACGGCAGGCTGTGCGGCAAGTCCCCCTGGACGCTCATTGACCTGAAAACCGGCATCCGATTCCTGCGCCACAACGCCGCCGCGCTTCCCGGCGATATGAGCCATATAATCTCCGTGGGCTGGAGTGCCGGCGGCGCCATGTCCACCCTGATCTCCGTCACCGGCGACCACCCGGATTATCTGCCCTATCTGGAGCAGAACGGGGCGTTTATGGACGAGTCCGACGCCGTGTTCGCCGGGCAGATCTACTGCCCCATCATCGACCTGGATCACGCCGACCTGGCCTATGAATGGCAGTTCCAGAACGACCCGGAGAACGAGGCCTCTCCCGCCGGCCCTGCCGGAACCTTTACGCCCTTCCAGGCGGCCCTGTCTCAGAAGCTGGCGGCCCAGTATGTGGAATATTTCAACGCGCTGCGGCTGAAGCATCCCGCTACCGGGGAGCCGCTGACACTGAACCCGGACGGACGAAGCGGCTCCGCCTACGACTATCTCATGGGCTGTCTGGAGGATTCCGCAACGGACTACCTTTCCCGACTGGATCGGGGCGAGCTGTCGGAGCCGTACACCAGCGCGGATTACATCAGCGGAAATTACATAACGAAGGTCTCTGCGCCCCCGCCGGAGGAGGATTCCGGCAAGGACGACCTGGGGCTGCACCATGCGGGTGCGGCAGTGGCCATGCCGCCGCTGGACGACGGGCCGGACGGGGACGGGCCTGCCGAGCCACCCAGCCTGGGCGATCTGGTTTCCCGTCCGCCCAGGGGCGTACCCTATAAGGGCCTGGAGTTTCCCATGGTCGACGCTCCGGGTACGGATAAGACCGGCTGGCTTTCCTGGGACGGCAAGCGGGCCAAAATCTCCGACCTGGACACCTATATTCTGAGCCATCGCCGCCGGATGAAGCCCTGCACCAGCTTCGACACCCTGAACATGGACAGCGGCGAGAACCAGGAGTTCGGCACCCCGGAGGAAAATTATCTCCACTTCAACGAGTATATCCCGGAGGCTCTCGCCGCCCTGCGGGAGCAGTTCCCGGAGGAATATGCTCAGTATTACGACGCCTGGGCAAGAGTACTAGGCGACAGCGCCCTGGCTGAACGGCGGCGGCTCATCAATCCCATGGACTATCTGGGCGGCCTGGACGCCTGCACCTCCGCCGGATACTACCGAATCAACGTTGGCGCCTGCGACGCCGACACCGCTTTCATCGTTTCCATGTCCCTGGCCGTCAAGCTGGCCAACCTTGGCAAGGATGTGGAGTATCATCTAATCTGGGACAAACCCCACTGCGAGGCGGACTATCCCTTTGAGGTCTGCGACTGGATCGAAAGGATTTGCGGATAAGTCGTCTATCATCATAAGAAATTATATCGCGAAAAAGCCTGTTGGATGGGACGTTTCTGACAAGAACTTCGCACGTCAAAAAACAGCAGCTCCGAACTGATCGGAGCTGCTGTTCTTCGTCAGGCTGCTTTCAGGGCTTGTTTTTCAAACAAGCCCTGAAAGCAGGTCGATGTATATGCTGATTTTGCCCGGATGATTATACTTTACCTGCCCATGCTTTCAGCTCATCGGAGCCTGCGTCAGATGGAAAGCGTTTGCCCTCTTTTAAAATGGCTCCCTTGCATGACGGCAGAAGCTCTTTGTTTGTCCGGCCCATCCCGCTGCTGCCGGAGGTAGCAAACGGAATGATCGTCTTGCCGGTCAGGTCGTACTGCTCCAAAAATGTGTTGATGATGGTTGGCGCGACATACCACCATATTGGGAAGCCAAGATAAATTCTGTCGTATTCACTCATGTCCTCTACTTTGTCAGCAATCGGGGGGCGGAAGGATTTGTCGTTCATCTCCACGCTACTGCGGCTGGCGCTGTTCGTCCAGTCTAAATCCGCTTCGGTATAGGGCGTGATTGGCCGGATTTCAAAGATGTCCGCTCCGACGGCGTCCGCCAACCGCTTGGCAAGAGCTGCGGTCACTCCAGTTGCTGAAAAATATACTACCAGTGTTTTCTTTGCCATGTTAAAAATCTCCTTTCATCAGGCGTGCAGATGCGTTATGCCAAATACTTATTGAAGAACTCACACATTTTATCAAACGGGATGACGTCCATTTTGTCATACAAATCTGTATGAACCGCGCCGGGGATGATCATCAGCTCTTTGTTGTCGCCCGTCAGCTTTGCGAAGGCGTCCCGGCTGAAATAGCAGGAATGGGCCTTCTCCCCGTGGATGATGAGGACGGCGTTTCGGATCTCCTGGCTGTACTGCAAGATCGGCATATTCATAAAGGACTGGCAGCCCGTCACATTCCAGCCGCCGTTGGAATTCAGACTGCGGGGGTGATAGCCCCGTTTTGTTTTATAATAGTCGTAATAATCCTTCACGAAAAACGGCGCGTCCTCCGGCAGGGGATCCACCACGCCGCCGCCCAGGGCATAGCTGCCGCTTTTATAATCGGCAACGCGCTGGGCGCAAAGGGCCTTGCGCTTTTCATACCGGGCCTCCTCGCTGTCCTCGCTGTCGAAGTAGCCGTTGGCGTTCACGCGGGTCATATCGTACATGGTGGAGGCCACCGTCGCCTTAATGCGGGTATCCAGGGCCGCAGCGTTCAGGGCCATGCCGCCCCAGCCGCAAATGCCGATGATGCCGATGCGCTCCGGGTCAACGTTCTCCTGCACAGAAAGGAAATCCACCGCCGCCATAAAATCCTCGGTATTGATGTCCGGGGAGGCCATATAACGGGGCGTGCCGCCGCTCTCGCCGGTGTAGGAGGGGTCGAAGGCGATGGTCAGAAATCCCCGCTCCGCCATGGTCTGGGCATACAGGCCGGAGGACTGCTCCTTCACGGCGCCGAAGGGACCGCATACGGCGATGGCCGGGAGCTGCTTTTTTGCATCCTTCGGCTCATACAGATCCGCCGCCAGGGTGATGCCGTAACGGTTGTGGAACGTCACCTTTCTGTGATTTACCTTGTCGCTCTGCGGGAAGACCTTATCCCACTCCGTCGTCAGATTCAATTTTTCTTCCATGATTTGTATTCTCCCTTTCAAGTATTATTTTAAAACGCCATATTGATTATCGTCCACAGGCTCCAGCCATTCGTTGGAGCTGTTTTCTCCCGGCACTTCGACCGCCAGATGGGAAAACCAACTGTCGGGGGCGGCGCCATGCCAGTGCTTCACGCCGACCGGGATGTTGATGCAGTCGCCCGGCCTCATTTCCACCGCTTTTTTGCCCCACTCCTGATAATAGCCGCGTCCGGCCACGCAAAGCAGAATCTGGCCGCCGCCCTTGTCCGCATGATGGATGTGCCAGTTGTTGCGGCAGCCCGGCTCAAAGGTGACATTGAAAATGCCGACCTGCTCTGTGGATACAGGCGCAAGGTAGCTCTGCCCGATGAAATACCGGGCGAAGGCGTCGTTGGGCGCGCCGATGGGGAAGACCATCTCGGCGGCGTGGGCCGCTTTGGGGTCGGTCAAAGCCGCGTCCTCCGCCCAGACCTCCTTCGCCATATAGAACACGGCCCAGGCCTTCGGCCAGCCCACATAAAAGGCGGCGTGGGTGATGATGGCCGCGATTTCCCTTCTTGTCACGCCTGCCTTTTTTGCGTTCTCCAGGTGATATTTCAGCGAGGAATCCGTAATGCCGGAGGACATGAGCGCCACTACGGTGATAATGCACCGGGTCTTGTGATCGATGTCTTGATTGTTCCAGTTTTCGCCGAACAGCACGTCGTCGTTGAAATGCGCAAAGTCAGGCGCAAATTCTCCCAGGGCGGTTCGGCCCGCCGTTTGTACGATTTTTTCCATATAGCAAAGCCTCCTAAATCGTTTGGATCGTAATGATGTATTTGACACTTCGAGTTCCACATGATATTATTGTAATACCTGAACCTAACTTTAGGTCAATACCCTATTTGAAAATTTTTTATGAATAGGAGGTCATATTTTATTATGTACACAATCGGTCAGGTGTCCGAGATGTTTGGACTGCCCATCTCAACGCTGCGCTATTACGATAAGGAGGGACTGTTTCCGGCTCTGCAGCGCACTTCCGGCATAAGAAGGTTTTCAGATACAGAGATTGAAGCCTTGCGTGTGATCGAATGTCTGAAAAAATCAGGATTAGAAATAAAAGACATCAAGCAATTCATGGAATGGTGCGGACAGGGAAGCAGGACATACCCCCAGCGGAAGGAATTATTTGAAAAACAGATTGAAACGGTTAAGGCGGAAATGGAGCATATGAACCGTGTCCTGGATCTGCTTACATACAAGTGCTGGTATTATGAACAGGCCATTGCCGACGGCAATGAAGAAAGACTGAAAGCAATGGAACCGAAGGATATGCCGGAAGAGATCCGATTGGCTTATGAAAATGCGCACCAATAACGAAATGCAGGGCTATGATGCCCATCGGAGAAGAAAATTCTCTGATGGGAGCGATGATTCTTTAAACAAGCTCTAATCAGATTTGAAAGATTTGAAGGAAATTTCCCTTTTCAATCGTCGCTCCATGTGCTATAATATTCAGTTGAGCTGCGGCTCCTGAACAGTATTCTATTTTCTTTTAGAAAGGCGATATATATGACAAAGATTGACATTTATTCCGGCTTTTTGGGGGCCGGGAAGACTACGCTTATCAAGAAGCTCCTTTCGGACGGGTACGCCGGGGAGAAGCTGGTGCTTATCGAAAACGAGTTCGGCGAGATCGGTATCGACGGCGGGTTTCTGAAGGACGCGGGGATCATCGTGAACGAGCTGGAGTCCGGCTGCATCTGCTGCAGTCTGACCGGCGATTTCCGGGAGGCGCTGCATATGGTGAACCAGCAGTATCACCCCGACCGCATCCTCATCGAGCCGTCCGGCGTGGGCAAGCTCTCCGAGGTGGTGGCCGCCGTGCAGTCCGCCGGGGACGGCACAGAGTTTGAGCTGGGCGGGCTGACCACTGTGGTGGACGCCACCCGCGCGAAGATGTATATGAAAAACTTCGGCGAATTTTTCGACAACCAGGTGCAGTCCGCCAACTGCATCGTCCTGTCCCGCACCGGGAACCTGAGCGAGGAGAAGACCCGCCAGGCGGAGGAGCTTCTCCGGGCCAAGAACCCGGACGCCGTTATCGTTTCCACCCCCTGGGAGCAGCTCACAGGCCGCCAGATCCTGGACGCCATCGAGCAGAAAAGCTCTATCTCCGCAGAGCTTGCCGCCCTGCTGGCCGAGCATGAGGAGGACGATGACGATGACGACTGCTGCTGCCATGACCATGAGCATCATCATGACCACGACCACGACCACGACCACGAACATGACCATGACCATGAACACGAGCATCATCACGACCACGAGCATGACCACGAGCATCATCACGAGCATGACCATGACCATGAACACCATCACGACCATCACCACCATCACCATCACGGCCACGACGCGGACGAGGTGTTCCAGAGCTGGGGTGCGGAGACCGCGAAGACCTATTCGGCGGAGGACATCAGTGCTATCCTGGACAAGCTGACCGACGAGGCGGCCTATGGCTTCGTGGTGCGGGCCAAGGGCTATGTGGCCGGGCCGGACGGCCAGTGGGTTCACTTTGACTACACCCCCGGCGAGAAGGACATCCGCACCGGCGCGGCCAACGTGGCCGGACGGGTGTGCGTCATCGGCGCGAACCTGAACGAGGGCGCTGTGAAGGAGCTGTTCGGACTGTGAAAGAGGTTCCCGTCTATCTGTTCACCGGCTTTCTGGAGGCCGGAAAGACCAAATTCATCCAGGAGACCCTGGAGGATCCGCGCTTCAATAACGGAGAGCGCACCCTCCTCCTGCTGTGCGAGGAGGGCATAGAGGAATACGACCCCTCCACCTTTTCCAGCGGCAATGTCTATATCGAGACTATTGAAAACGAGTCCGACCTGGAGCCGAAGGCCCTGGAGAAAATGCTCCAGAGCTATAAGGCCCAGCGGGTGCTGGTGGAGTATAACGGGATGTGGCTGCTGGACACCCTGTACCAGAAAATGCCGCAAAACTGGGTCATTGCCCAGGAGTTTCTGTTTTGCGACGCCAACACCTTCCTGTCCTACAACGCCAATATGCGCCAGCTCGTATACGACAAGCTGCGGAGCTGCGAGCTGGTGGTGTTCAACCGCTGCGGCCCGGACATCGACCGTATGTCTCTGCATAAAATTGTCCGAGCGGCCAGCCGTCGGACGGACATCGCCTATGAAAAGCCGGACGGCTCCGTGGAATACGACGAGATCGAAGACCCCCTGCCCTTCGACCTGGAGGCCCCGGTGGTGGACATCGCCGATCGGGACTACGCCCTGTTTTATTCCGATCTCTCCAATGAGATGGGAAAATACGAGGGGAAGACCCTGCATTACAAGGGCCTTGTGGCGAAAAGCGCCCGCCTGCCGGAGGATACCTTTGTCTTTGGCCGCCAGATGATGGCCTGCTGCGCCAACGACATCCAGTTCGCCGGTCTTATCTGCCGCTGGCCGGAGGCCAAGACCCTGGCCAAGGGGGAATGGATCGTGATAACCGCCCAGGTGAGCATCAAATGGCACAAGGGCTACGGCAAACGCGGCCCCGTCCTGACCGCCACCCATGTGGAACACTGCGAAAAGCCGGAGGAGCCGGTGGCGATGTTTTACTGATGCGTTTTGGAGGCGAAAAATTTCTCTTGACGAGAGGCGGAATAGGCGGTATAATACTTTTATAATTTTATATGAAAGAAACACAGGACAATGGCGTTGTGTGCGCGTATTGCCCTGTGTTCTTTTGTTTGGAGAGGATGGGATGCACTGTGGAAGATCTTGTGAAAAACGCCAGACAGATAAACCAGCAGCTCGCCAGATATGGTGTGAAATTCGGCATATATAAGGACGGCGAGTTCCAGGAACGGCTGTTTCCCTTTGATGCCATTCCGCGGGTCATCCAGGCGGAGGAGTGGGAAAAGCTTGAAAAGGGTCTGAGCCAGCGGGTGCGGGCGCTGAACCTGTTTTTGAAGGACATCTACGGCCAGAAGCGCATTATCGCTGACGGGGTGGTGCCGGAGGACTTTGTCTACCGCTCCCCCGGCTATATTCCCCAGTGCGAGGGCATTACCCCCGCCGGAGGGATATACAGCCACATTTCCGGCATAGACCTGGTGAAGGGGAAGGACGGGGTCTGGTATGTACTGGAGGACAACCTGCGTATTCCCTCCGGGGCCTCCTATCCTCTGATCGCCCGGACGCTGTGCCGCCGATGCAGCCCGGAGACCTTCCGCCACAATGCGGTGGTGGATAACCGGGGCTATGGGGCGCTGCTGCGCCGGACGATGGACAGCGTGAACACCGGGGGCATTAACGTGGTGTTCACCCCTGGCCGGTATAACGCCGCCTATTTTGAACACTCCTACCTGGCGGAGAAATCCGGGGCGGCTCTGGCGGAGTCCGGGGATTTGTATGTTCGGGACAGCGTTTTGTATTACCGCTCCACCAAGGGCGATCAGCGGGTGGGGGCCATATACCGGCGGGTGTCCGATGATTACATGGATCCCCTGGCCTTTGAGCCGACCTCGCTTATTGGTATTCCAAATCTGATGGGGGTCTATCGGGCCGGGAACGTGGCCGTGCTGAACGCCTTCGGAAACGGCGTGGCCGACGACAAGGGAATATATTACTTCGTACCCAAAATGGTGCGCTATTACCTGGACGAGGAGCCGATCCTCTCCAACGCACCCACCTATCTGCCCTTCTATGAGGAGGATATGCGCTACGTCATGGAGCATCTGGACACCCTGGTGGTGAAGGATGTGGCGGAGGCCGGAGGCTACGGCGTGGTATTCGGCAGCAAGCTGGAAAAGGAAAAGCTGGAATCCCTGCGCCAAGCCGTGATTCGGGAGCCGCGCCGGTTCATTGCCCAGGAGGTGGTGGACTTCCAGGATCTGCCCATCATGGACGAGGGCGAGCAGGTGGAGCGGAAGGCCGACCTGCGGGCCTTCGTTCTCTCCGGGGCGGAGGAGACGGTGGTCTGGCCCAGCGGCCTGACCCGGTTTTCCCGGAACCCGGACAGCTTTATCGTCAATTCTTCTCAAGGGGGAGGCTTTAAGGACACATGGATACTGTCACGTTAAGCAAGCAAAATCGTCTGTACTGGCTGGGCCGCTATTCGGAGCGGGCCTTTACCACCCTGCAGTATATGCTGGGGGAATTTGACCAGGTATTGGACGGGGCGAAGGTGGATTACCCGGCCTTCTGCCAGAAAATGGGCATCTACTGCCCCTATACGGACACAGAGGACTTTTGGCAGCACTATCTTTTCGACGCGGCGGACGCAAACTCCATCCGCGCCAGCATCGACAATATGCTGGGCAACGGCATGGTGCTGCGGGAGACCATCACCACGCCGAGCCTGTCCTATCTGCAAATGGCGCAGGACGCCATCATCATGGCCGAGACCAGTATGTCTCCCCATGTGGAGCTTCAGTGGGTGCTGGACGACATCATGGCCTTCCGCGGCTGCTTTGACGACGCGGTGGACGAGGAGGACGTTCGCAACACCCTGAAGGCCGGCGGCTTTGTGGAACGGCTGAGCCTTATGCTTCGGCTGGACTGGCGCATGGAGCGGCTGCAACGGGAGCTTTTAAAGCTTCTGAACCGGCTTTATAAGACCAATCTTCCCACAAACGGGGAGGCGCTGGAGGTCATTCAGAGTGCGGTTCTCGCCGGTGCGGAGACAGACCCGCAGCTTCTTCTGCGCAGTGTGGAGAGCCTGTTTCTTCTATGAGTCGACGGCTTGATTTTTTCTATGATATTCTGCTGGAATTTGACCAGCCTGTCCGGGGCCACGATTTCGTTTTGCGGTGCCTGCCCCCCAGCTTTCCTGGGCAGGACATCCTGGACGCATCCCTGGCCCTGGAGCCGTATGCCCATTTTGCCCTGCAGCGGGACGGATTTGGAAATCTTTTGCAGCTTGGCCGGATAGAGCAGCCGCACGACCATTTCCGCTATACCGTCCGGGGTACGGCGCGGGTCGAGCTGGCCCTTCGCCAGCCGGAGAACGCTTTGCCCATTTTCCGCTACGCCTCCCCCTTCACCGGCATGAGCGAGTCCATGGGGGATTTTTTAAACGGGCTTGCCCTGCCAGACGACCCGGAGGACAGAGCCTGGGCTTTGGTGAACGCAGTGCAGGAGCATATGGCCTATACCCCGGCGTTACCGGGGTGGACACCACCGCCGCCCAGGCGTTTGATGCCAGGATGGGCGTGTGCCAGGATTTTGCCCATGTGTATCTCGCGCTGGCGCGGGCCAGCGGCCTGACGGTGCGGTACGTCAACGGCCTCACCCAGGGCGAGGGAGCGAGCCATGCCTGGTGTGAGGTGTGGCTGGACGGCCTTTGGACGGGCATCGATCCCACCCGTGGCCGCTGGACGGACGACAGCTATATCCGCTTCGGCGTTGGCCGGGATTTTGGGGACTGCCCCATAGAGCGCGGGGTGTTTCTGGGCCGTATCGGTCAAAGGCAGACCGTTTATATGAAAGTTAATCAGCAATAGGGCTACCCAGATTCAGAAAAATCTGGTACAATAGAACAACGTATTTCCACCGCCGGATATTGGGTGCTTCTATGTCCGGCGGTAAGTTAACGAAAGAGCGCCGCCGAACCGGCGGCGGGAGGGAGTGAATTTATGATCCAGCAGGTTGTCAGCCTTTCCCTGCCCGTGGGAGAGGAGCTGGTGATACAGAAAAACCGCATTGGCAGCGGCGGGAAACGCCTGTGCATCGCCACCGGCACCCACGGGGACGAGCTGGAGGGCCAGTATGTGGCCTGGCGGCTGGCCCAGATTTTGCAGGAGCATCCAGAGCATCTGCACGGCACGGTGGACATCTACCCGGCCACCAACCCCCTGGGCATCAGCACCATGACGCGGGGGATTCCCCTTTGCGATCTGGACATGAACCGCACGTTTCCCGGCAGCGAGGGCGGCTCCATGTCGGAGTTTCTGGCCGCCCGCATCATGGCGGACATCTCCGGGGCGGACGCCGCTATCGACATCCACGCCAGTAACATTTTCCTGCGGGAGATACCCCAGGTGCGTCTGAGCGAGGACACGGCGGAGGGACTTCTGCCCCTGGCAAAGTATTTGAACATGAACCTTGTGTGGATATACGCGGCGGCTACCGTTCTGGAATCCACCCTGGCCTACAGCCTGAACACCGCCGGGACGCCCACCCTGGTGGTGGAAATGGGGGTGGGTATGCGCGTCACCCGCGCCTATGGGGAGCAGCTTATCCACGGCATCCTCTCCCTGATGGCCCACATGGGAATGTGGTCGGCCCCGGTGCCGCCGGTCACGCCGCCCATCGTCTCCTCAGACGGGGCCGTGTCCTTCATAAACGCCGGAAAGCCGGGTATCTTCCTGCCCACCGTCACCCACGGCGGCCCCGTCACCCAGGGGCAGAAGCTGGGGGATATTGCCGATCCTCTCACCGGCGCGGTGCTGGAGGAGGTCATAAGCCCCGCCACCGGGCTTTTGTTCACCCTGCGGGAATATCCCGTGGTGTATGAAGGCTCCCTGCTGGCCCGGATATTGGGAGGTGCGGCATGAGAGAGACAGTGTTATTCTCCGTCGATACCCCCTATCGCCAGAGCCTGCCTGTGAAGGGCTGGCGCTTCGGCAATGAAAACGAGAAGAGCCTCGCCGTCATGGGGGCCATGCGGGGCAACGAGCTGCAGCAGATGTATAGCTGCGCCCTGCTGATCCAGGCGCTGGAAAAACTGGAGCGGGAGGGCGCTCTGGCAGAGGACTGCGGGCTTCTGGTCATCCCCTGTGCCAACCAGTTTTCCATGAACGTGGGCCGCCGGTTCTGGGCGGCGGACAACACGGACATCAACCGTATGTTCCCCGGTTACGACCAGGGGGAGACCACCCAGCGCATTGCGGCGTGCATCTTCCAGGCCCTGCAGGGATATACCTACGGCGTGCAGATGGCCAGCTTCTATCTGCCGGGGGATTTTCTGCCCCATGTGCGCATGATGGATACCGGCTACGAAAACGCCGGGGAGGCTGTCAACTTCGGCCTGCCCTATGTCATCATCCGCACGCCCCAGCCCTATGACACCACAACGCTGAACTATAACTGGCAGGTCTGGGACACGCAGGCCTTTTCCCTCTATACCCGCGAGACGGACTGCATCGACCAGCGCTCCGCCGCCCAGGCGGTGGACGCCGTGCTGCGGTTTCTGTATAAAAAGGGCCTGTCAAAAAAGCCCGTGTCGGCCCCGGAGACAGAGCCTTCTATCTTCTGGGAAAACCGCCTGCACACCGTCCTTTCCGCCGCGGGGGGGCTGTTTCTGCGGTGTAAGCTGCCCGGCGACCAGGTCGGGGAGGAGGATGTGCTGGCGGATATTCTCGACCCCTGCACAGGCCGGGTGCTGGAGCAGCTTCGTCCCGGCTGCGTCGGACGGGTCTTTTTTTCCCACAAGGCGCAGCTCATCTGCGGCCATGAGGTGGCCTTCCGCATTATGCCTGCGGCTTCCAGAAAGTGAGTGTTTTTGAAGAGAGGCAAAGCAGCGAAAAACCTATAAATATATAATATGAATATGGGCCTTAGGGGGATAAGGCCCGTCTGAAAGCGTATTTTCACAGATCGACCCCGAAAGTATAACAGACGGCCACGGGCCGTGCTTTGAGGAGCGGAAAATATTATGGAGCTATTGTCAACGATTAACGGCGCTGTCAATGATTTTGTGTGGGGTGCGCCTACCATCATCCTGATTATGGGCGTGGGACTGTTTCTGACCATTCGGCTGAAGGGGATTCAATTCCGAAACTGGGGCTTTATGCTTCGCCAGACCTATGGCAGCGTGTTCGGGAAGGTCAAAAGGAAGAAGGCCGTCGAAGGCGAAGGAGAAATAACCTCCTTCCAGGCGGCTATGGCCTCCGTTTCCGCGGTGGTAGGCTCCGGCAATATCGCCGGAGTGGCCACGGCTATCGTCACAGGCGGGCCGGGCGCCCTTTTCTGGATGCTGGTGGCCGCCGCCGTGGGTATGGCGACAAAATACGCGGAGATCGCCCTGGGCGTCAAATACCGGGAGAAGGCGGAGGACGGCTCCTTTGTGGGCGGGCCGATGTACTATCTTGGCAAGGGTCTGCACGCCAAGTGGCTGGGCTATATCGTGGCCGTGCTTATCGTGTTTTACAGCGTGATTATCTCCGCCGTGGTGGACACCAACACCATGGCCGCTGCGCTGAGTGAGACGTTCAGCATTGACCCCATGATATGGGGCGTGATTTTTGCGGTGCTGACGGCTATCGTTATCTTCGGCGGCATTACCCGCATTGGCGAGGTCTGCGGCGCACTGTCCCCCTTCATGGCGGGGGCCTATCTGCTGTGCGGCCTGCTGGTTATCGTGCTGAATATCACCAGGGTTCCGGCGGCCATTGCCCAGATCGTGGCGTCTGCCTTTGCACCCAGCGCGGCCCTGGGCGGCGCGGCAGGTATCACAGTCATGACCGCCATGCGCTATGGTTTAGCCCGTGGCATTTACTCCAACGAGGCCGGGATCGGCTCCGCCGCCATTACCCACGCCTCCGCCAGGGTGAATACACCGGCGGAGCAGGCCATCTGGGGGCCGCTGGAGGTGTTTGTGGATACCTTCATCGTCTGCCTGGTTTCCGGGCTGACCATCGTGCTGTCCGGGCTGTGGGACAGCGGCGCGGACGGCGTGGTGCTGACCATGAACGCGTTCCAGACCCTTCTTCCCGGCAACTGGGGGCAGTATGTGGTGTTGGGGGCGTCGGTGCTATTCGGCTTCTCCTGCCTGATTACATATTATAATTACCTGGAAAAGAGCTGCGTGTCCCTGTTCGGGCCGAAGTGCAAGCTGGTTATCAAATTCGTGTGGCTGGCGTTCGTTCTCATCGGCGCGTACAGCACCCTGGGCGTTGTGTGGGATCTGGCGGACACCGCCAACGGCCTTATCATCATCCCCAACCTGATCGGTCTGGCCATCCTGAGCGGGCAGGTTGTGAAGATGAAGAACGAGTACTACGCCGCCGAGCTTCCGGCCTACAAGGCAGAAAAGGCGGCCAAAAGGGCTGCAAAAAAGGCCGCCAGGTCTTGACAGACGGATTGTTTGGTGCTATAGTCCCAGTAAAGGCGATGACGGGAATTGCATCGGTTGCGGCGCACAGAGAGGGCGGAGCCTGGCTGAAAATCTGCCTGCGATACGAACCGGCTGCTGACCATCCCTGAGCTGCGCGGCGGAACGGAAACAAGTATGTCGCGCCGTCCGGCGGGCGTTACCCGCTTTGCAAGAGTGAAAGTTTAGGGTGGAACCGTGTGTTTTCTGCGCACCCCTGACAAATTGTCGGGGGTGCGTTTATTTTTTGCCCCCTGGGAATTGTCGGGGGTGCGTTTATTTTTTGCCCCCTGGGAAGAATCACTTATTTTTATGGCCCGCGCAGCGGGCGGTAGGAGGAGACAGAGCTATGGCATATTCTTTTGAAGACGAGCAATACCGGCGCACATACCGGCATACCACATCCCATATCCTGGCCCAGGCGGTCAAGCGCCTGTTCCCGGAGGCCAAGCTGGCCATCGGCCCGGCCATTGACGACGGATTCTATTACGACATCGACGTGGATCGCCCCTTTGTGCCGGAGGATCTGGAGGCCCTGGAGGCGGAAATGCGCCGCATCTGCAAGGAGAAGATTCCCCTGGAGCGGTTCGAGCTGCCCCGTGCGGAGGCGATCGCCTTTATGGAGGAGCGGCAGGAACCCTATAAGGTGGAGCTGATAAACGACCTGCCGGAGGACGCGGTCATCAGCTTTTACCGGCAGGGGGATTTCACCGACCTGTGTGCCGGCCCCCATCTGGACAGCACAGGCCGGGTCAAGGGCAACGCCATCAAGCTGACAAGCTGCACCGGCGCCTATTGGCGGGGCGACTCCAACCGCAAAATGCTCCAACGGATATACGGCACCTGCTTCCCCACCAAGGCGGAGCTGGACGAGCATCTGGCCCGGATTGAGGAGGCCAAAAAGCGGGATCACCGCAAGCTTGGCAAAGAGCTGGGCCTGTTCGCCCTGATGGAGGAGGGCCCTGGTTTCCCCTTTTTCCTGCCCAAGGGCATGGTACTGCGCAACACGCTGATCGATTACTGGCGGGAGGTTCACAAGCGCTATGGCTATGTGGAAATTTCCACACCCATGATTCTGAACCAGGAGCTTTGGCACCGCAGCGGTCACTGGGATCATTATAAGGACAATATGTATACCACCGTCATCGACGATGAGGACTACGCCGTCAAGCCCATGAACTGCCCCGGCGGTATGCTGGTGTATAAGCTGGAGCCTCATTCCTACCGGGAACTGCCCCTGCGTATGGCGGAGCTGGGTCTGGTGCATCGGCACGAGCTGTCCGGCGCGCTCCACGGTCTGTTCCGCGTGCGTTGCTTCACCCAGGACGACGCCCACATTTTCATGACCCGCGACCAGATGAAGGATGAGATTCAAAACGTCGTCCGCCTGTTCGACGAGGTGTACAGCCTGTTCGGACTGCCCTATAAAATAGAGCTGTCCACCATGCCTGAGGATCACCTGGGCGATCTGGAGGTCTGGCAGTTTGCGGAGCAGACATTGCAGGACGCCATCACGGACATGGGCAAGACCTTCGAGATAAACGCCGGGGACGGCGCGTTCTATGGCCCGAAGCTTGACTTCCATCTGGAGGATTCCCTGGGCCGTACCTGGCAGTGCGGCACGGTGCAGCTTGATTTCCAGATGCCGGAACGGTTTGATTTGGAATATGTGGGCGCCGACGGGGAGAAGCACCGCCCCGTTATGATACACCGGGTCGTTCTCGGCTCTATCGAACGGTTTATCGGCGTCATCACCGAGCATTTTGCCGGAGCGTTCCCCACCTGGCTCAGCCCGGTGCAGGTGAAAATTTTGCCCATCACGGACAGAACCCATGAGTACGCCAAAGAGGTGGCTGCCAAACTGGAGGCTGCCGGTGTGCGCACGGAGGTAGATCTGCGCAATGAGAAGCTGGGCTTCAAGATCCGCGAGGCCCAGATGGAGAAGGTTCCCTATAAGCTGGTCGTGGGCGACAAGGAGGCCGCCGACGGCACCGTGGCCGTCCGCACCCGCGAGGCGGACAAGGGCGCTATGTCTCTTGACGAATTTATGGAAAAATTGCAGGAAGAAATCGCTACCCGCTCCACAACTTCACTTTTTTAAAAAAGCATAATTGAACAGGCTCCCTCGTAGACTAAACATAGCTTATGAGGGGGTTTGTTTTTATGACGAGGTCACGAAAGAAATTGTGCCTTGCACTGGCGGTGCTTTTCGCTGTGAACGTGCTGATCATCAGCCTGGCGCAGAGGGCGGATGCAGTTACCTACAAGCAGGGTTCCACCGGCTCTGTGGTGACGGAGATACAGCAGCGGCTGTCCGACTGGGGCTATTATTCCGGCTCCGTGGACGGAATATACGGTTCAAAGACCGTGGCGGCGGTGAAATATTTCCAGCGTACCAACGGTCTGACAGAAGACGGCAAATGCGGACCGGCCGCGCTGGCGGCCCTGGGTATCAACGCAAGCTCTGCTAGCCAAAGCACGTCGGGGGACGTGGAGCTGCTGGCCAGGCTTATCTCCGCCGAGGCCAGGGGAGAGCCGTATACCGGCCAGGTCGCCGTGGGGGCGGTGGTGCTAAATCGGGTGGAAAGTCCCGCCTTTCCCAGCACCATGTCCGGGGTAATCTATCAATCTGGGGCCTTCACCTGCCTGTCCGACGGGCAATTCTGGGAGGAAGTGGCGGACAGCGCCTATCAGGCGGCCCAGGACGCCATCAACGGTTGGGATCCATCCGGGGGAGCGCTGTATTATTTCAATCCGAACACCGCCACTAGCTCCTGGATATGGTCGCGTCCCATCGTCGCGGTCATAGGCAATCACTATTTCTGCACCTGACCGGCCCGTCCAAGGGCGCGGGGTTAGGATAATTCGGCCCTCTTTCACAGGGGCCGAAAATTTTTTCAAAAAAACTGAAAAAAAGTGTTGACAAAGTAGGTGGAGGCGTGGTATATTAGCAAAGCGCTCGCGA
>JAJQCH010000135.1 GCA_021202795.1 Oscillospiraceae bacterium | reverse complement strand
ATCACTATGGATTTTCTTTTTCAAGTGTCCATCTTCATTATGCAATCAACCTTTACAAAAAAGTATACTTTTTTGTAAATTGGCTGGTTTTTATCAGTAAAACCAGCATAGACAAACAATCAGTCGGCTTTTGCGCCGAGAAGACATCGCGCCTGATGCGGTGAAATGGAGGAGAATGAGACATGGATTCCACACTGAAGCCAAACGAAAACAAGAAGCTGCGGATAGAGACAAGCTTCGGAGCCTATGACCGGGGGGCCATCCAGACTCACTTTGTAAAAATTGGGGAGGATTACTGCGACCTGGTGCGGCAGTATGTGCTGCCGGTATATCAGGTGGGGGACATCCTCTCCGTGGCGGAGAAAATCATTTCTCTGTGCCAGAAAAACATCATCTATAAAAAGGACATGAAGCTGACGAGGCTTGCAAAATTCCTCTCCAAATTCGCCTCTCACAGCCCCTATGGCATTGGGGTGGACAACCCCTGGAAAATGCAGTTCGCCATCGACCACTGCGGGGCGGGGAAAATCATATGGGCTTCCATCGCCGCCGGGGTTGGCAAGTTGTTCGGGAAGAAGGGCGTGTTTTACAAAATCGCCGGGCCGGAGGTGGAGGGCCTGGACGGGTTTTACACCGCCTCGTTCCAGGAATATGGGGACTACTGCATCATGCTGCCCAAGGAGCCCCAGGAGGTCTGCCGCCGTATTCAGGAGGAGACAGGCGTTACCTGTATGCTGGTGGACGCCAACGACTTCACGCGGGATATTCTGGGCAAAAGCCCGAATCTGACACTGACCGACGACCAGTGCAGGGAGCTGATAGACGACAACCCCTCCGGCAACTCTACCCAGCTCACCCCCTTCGTGCTGATTCGCAAGGCGGAGGAATAAACAGCGAACAACAGAAAAGCCCGCGCCGGGAAAGCAATATGCTTTCCCGGCGCGGGTTTGCTTTTATTCCAAATGAGTTTTTATATGGCGGCGATAACCACTTTTCCATCCTGGGCGGCCACGGAGATGGCGCTGACCTGACCGCGCCGCTTGTCGATGATTTCGGCGGCGATGGCGTCTTCGATGTCTTTTTGAATCTGACGGCGCAGGTTTCGGGCGCCGTAGGTGACGGAATAGCTTTTTTCCACCAGATAGGTGATGACTGACTCGTCCCAGGTGAAGTCAATTTTCCGCTCGGTCATTACGTCCCGCAGCTCCCGGAGAATCAGATCCGCAATGCCGCGGAAGGTCTCCTCCGACAGGGGATTGAAGTAGACGATTTCATCCACCCGGTTGATAAACTCAGGGCGCAGGAATTCCTGAAGGGCCTTCATGGCCTTGTCCTTGCCCATGTCGCTGATGGTCTGGCCGAAGCCCAGTCCGCCTACCCGCCGCTCAGAGCCGGCGTTGGTGGTCATGATGATGACTGTGTTTTCAAAATTTACCGTCCGGCCCTGGGCGTCGGTAATGCGGCCATCGTCCAGAATTTGCAGGAGGATGTTCATTACATCGGGATGGGCCTTTTCGATCTCGTCGAACAGAACGACGGAATAGGGGCGGCGGCGTATTTTTTCCGTAAGCTGCCCGGCCTCGTCATAGCCCACATAGCCCGGAGGAGAGCCGATGATGCGGGAGACGGAGAACTTCTCCATAAACTCGGACATATCCAGCCGAATCAGGCTTTCCGGCGCGGAAAACAGATCCATGGCGAGCTGCTTCACAAGCTCGGTCTTGCCCACGCCTGTGCTGCCCACGAAGATGAAGCTGCACGGCTTGCGCTTGGCCTGAAGGCCCACCCGACTGCGCTTGATGGCGGCGCAAACGGCCTCTACCGCCTCGTCCTGGCCGATGATATGGCTTTTCAGCCGCTGGTCAAGTCCGGCCAGGCGGTCGAACTCGTCGTCCGTGATGTCGGTGGCGGGAATCTTTGTCCACAGCTCAATGATGCGGGCCAGGTTCGATGCCGTCAGGGCGGGACGGCCCTTGGCCTGCAGGGCGGTGAGCTGGTCGGTAATCTGCATTTGACGGCTGCGGATCTGGGCCAGGCGTTCGAAGTTGTCGGTTTCTGCCGTCAGAAGCAGCTCCCGCTCCTTGTCAAGGTCGGCGTTCTCCTTTTCCAGCTCCAGCCGGAGGGCAGAGCCCGGGTTTTTCAAATCCACGTCGGAGCAGGCCTCGTCCAGCAGATCGATGGCCTTGTCAGGCAGATAGCGGTCGGTAATATATCGCTCGGAGAGGGTAACGGCCAGTTGGCACATCTCGTCAGAGATGGTCACGTCATGGAAGTCCTCATAGTAATGACGAATACCCTTGAGGATTTCCACGCTGTCCGGGATGGACGGTTCCGCCACGGTGACGGGCTGAAACCGCCGCTCCAGGGCGGCGTCCTTTTCGATATATTTGCGGTATTCCGCAAAGGTGGTGGCGCCAATGACCTGAATCTCCCCGCGGGAGAGAGCGGGCTTGAGGATATTGGCGGCGTTCATGCTGCCCTCCGCGTCTCCGGCGCCCACGATGTTGTGAACCTCGTCGATAACGAGAATGATATTTCCCTGGCGGCGCACCTCGTCGATCAGGCCTTTCATCCGGCTCTCAAACTGGCCCCGGAACTGGGTCCCGGCTACCAGCGCGGTCAGATCCAGAAGATAGACCTCCTTGTTTTGCAGCTTATAGGGAACCTGCCCGGCGGCAATGCGCTGGGCCAGCCCCTCCGCAATGGCGGTTTTGCCGACGCCAGGCTCGCCGATCAGACAGGGGTTGTTTTTCTGCCGCCGGTTCAGAATCTGAATGACACGCTCCAGCTCCTCCTGACGACCGATCATCTGATCCATTTTGCCCTCCCGTGCCTGCTGGGTCAGGGAGATGCAGTAGTTTTCCAGGAATTTCTTCTTGCCGCCGCCGCGCCGATCCTGATTGGGGGCGGTATTTCCGGCGCTGGGGCCGGGAGAGGCGGAGGAGGGGGGCTGGCTGGCGTTGGAGGCGCCGCCGTTGTTCTGCCCCTGAGGCCCGCCGAACAGTCGGTTCAGGAAGGGGAAGGTGGCGGTCTTGCCCTGGTCGTCGTCCTCCTCGTCGTCAGAGGAAGGCTCGATGCCCATGAGACTTTCTATCCCCTCCGGACTGCCCAGGGCGTTGGACATCTCGCCCGCCAGATTATCCAAATCTTCATCGGACAGGCCCATCTTGGCGATAATGTCGTCTACTGGCTTTATGTGCAGCTCCCTGGCGCAGGACAGGCAAAGCCCCTCGTTATGGGATTGGTTGTTTTCGATTTTGGTGATGAATACCACGGCCATATTCTTATGGCAACGTGCGCAAAGGGTAGGTTGCATGAAGAGTCTCCTTACTATAGTCAAAAGGTTAGAATTAATTTTTAATAAACTGTAAATTGTAAACGATTTGTTTTCTTTATTAACAAAGCGTTATTTTCATTCCGCCAGCGCCAGGGTAAAGGTGAAGGCGGTAACGCCGTTTTCACTGGTGACGAAAATGTCCTGGTCATGGGCAGCCAATATCTGCCGAACCATATAAAGGCCCAGGCCCACGCCTTCCTTGTCAAGCCCCCGCGAACGGTCGGCCTTGTGGAAACGGTCGAAGATAAGAGGCAGCTCCTCCGGGGGGATGGTGGCCCCGGTGTCCTCCACCCTGGTATAGGCCCGCCCCTCCTCCTTCCAAATGCTGATAACCAGATCCGTACCCTTTTCGGCGAATTTGATGGCGTTGTCAATAAGATTATACACCACGCGGGTCAAGGAGTCCAGATCTCCCACCACAGGCAGCGTTCCCTCCGGCATATTCAGCTCCACATTCATGTCCTTGCCGTTCACCCGCTCCTCGAAATTCAGGAGGGTCTGCACCACCATTTCCGGCAGGTCAAATTTCTGCATACGCACCTGGCTTCCGTCCTGCAGGCGGGACATATCCAGCATACTACGCACCAGGCGGCTGAGCCGCTTGGTTTCAGAGGAAATGGTCTGAAGGTATTTCTTCTCCTCCGACTGGGGGATGGTGCCGTCCAGCAACCCGTCTGCAAAGCCGGCAATGGAGGTCATAGGCGTACGCAGCTCGTGGGAGACGTTCGCCACGAACTCCTGCCGTTTTGACTCGTTCCGCTCCAGGCTTTCCGCCATCACATTGAACGCCTCTGTAAGGGTACCGATCTCATCCTCCCGCTGATAGGGGGTTACGCGGACAGAATAGTCCCCTCTGGCGAAGCTGTGGGCCGCCTCGGACATTTCCAGCAGCGGACGGGCCAGCCGCCGGGCGTTGGCATATTCCAGCAACACCGCCACAATCAGCACCGCCACGGTAATCATAACAAAAATCAGGAAAAAGCCGCTCCAGGCGCTGAAGATGCCATTGCTGGGATAGCTGACGATCACATAACCCATCAGATCTCCGGCAGGGGTCTCAATGCTCTCCACCACCACATAGCAAAGGCCGTCATAGACCCCGTTCAGGTCGGTCAGGCCCACATAGGTACCCTCTTCCTGCACGGTGATCAGAACGCTGTCGTCTATCTGTATCCCCACATAAGGAGACACCCGGCTCTCATCGGAGCTTGTTACCACGCCGCCGTCCTCATCGCAGAGGAGAATATGGTTTCCCGTACACTGGGCGATGATGGACAGGTTCATCCGCAGCACCAGGTTATCCAAATCCTCTTCTGTACCCACCGCCTCGGTGAAACGCTTCACCTCGTCGGCGTTTGTATAGAGGGACTCCGCCTTTTCCTGCATCATAACGGAGCGGCCCATGACAAACATAATAACGCCGAAGGCCACAAAGCAGATAATGAGCATACAGGCCGTAACAAGAAAGCTCCTGAAAAAGACGCTTTTTCTCACCTCAGGCCGCTCCCACCTCGAATTTATAGCCCACGCCCCAAACGGTTTTCAGCCGCCACTGATCGGACACGCCCTCCAACTTCTCCCGCAGGCGCTTGACGTGAACGTCCACCGTCCGGGAATCACCGAAATAGTCGAAGCCCCACACCTCGTCCAGAAGCTGATTCCTGGTGTATACCCGGTTGGGGGAGGAGGCCAGGTGGAACAGCAGCTCCATCTCCTTGGGCGGCGTGTCCACCTTTTTCCCGTCCACGATGAGTTCATAGGAATCCAGGTCAACGATCAGCTTGTCAAAGCTCAGGCGCTTGGGCTTTTCTCCCTCGTCCTCAGCCGTGCGGCGCATAACGGCGTGAACCCGCGCCAGCAGCTCCTTCACCTCAAAAGGCTTGGTCAGATAGTCGTCCGCTCCCATCTCCAGGCCGGCCACCTTATCCGCCGTCTCTCCCTTGGCGGTCAGCATGATAATGGGAGTCTTGGAAAATGCCCGCACCTCCCGGCACACCTGCCAGCCGTCCTTCACTGGCAGCATAATATCCAGTAAAATCACATCCGGCTCGAAGCTGCAGGCCAGCTCTACACCCTGGCCTCCGTCTCCGGCCTGGGCCGCCTCAAAGCCGTCCTTTTCCAGATACAGCCGCAGCAGCTCCGCAATATTGCCGTCATCCTCAATGATAAGCGCTTTCTTTCCCATGGCTCTGTGCCTCCTATGCCTGCTTATGCACAAATAAAAAATATAAGTGTTTTTTAACCAGGGCCGCCGCCCCGTTGTTCATTCTATCCTAATTATATACCGGCTCGCCTAACTTAGGTGAACAAAATGTAAAAAAAGTAAGGCGGACGAAAAAAAGCCCTTTACTTTAGCATGGTAATGTAGTAAAATATCCACTGGATAACCAGACATACCATAAGGAGGATAAAAACATGAAAACGATGAAAAAGCTGCTTGCTCTGCTGATGGCACTGGTGATGGTCTTCGCCATGACCGCCTGCTCCTCTTCCAGCTCCGACGACAGCTCCGAGGCGGAGAGCGAGGTCGCCTACATTCAGGATCAGGGCGTCCTGGTGGTGGGCATTACCGATTTTGAACCCATGGACTACAAGGACGAAGACGGCAACTGGATCGGCTTCGACGCAGACATGGCCACCGCCTTTGCCGAGAGCCTGGGTGTAACTGTGGAGTTTGTGGAGATCAACTGGGACAACAAAATCCTTGAGCTGGACGCCGGAAGTATCGACTGCGTCTGGAACGGCATGACCCTGACCGATGAAGTGACTTCCGCCATGGAATGTTCCAACGCTTACTGCAACAACACCCAGGTGGTCGTTCTTCCTGCGGACGTGGCGGATCAGCATGACACCGTGGAGTCCATGGCTGACCTGACCTTCGCCGTGGAGGCCGGCAGCGCCGGCGAGAGCCAGGCGGAGGCCAACGGCTTTGCCACCACCCCTGTCACCTCCCAGGCCGACGCGCTGATGGAGGTTGCCGCCGGCACCTCTGACGCCGCTGTTATCGACGCCCTGATGGCCGGCGCCATGGTGGGCGAGGGTACCAGCTATGCAAACCTGACCTATACCATCTCCCTGAACGAGGACGAGGGCGAGGAGTACGGCGTCGGCTTCCGCAAGGGTTCCGACCTGGCCGAGGCTTTGAATGAGTTCTTCGCCGAGAGCTACGCCGACGGCACCATGATGGAGATCGCCGAGAAATACGGCGTTCAGGCCGCCATCATCGCCCAGTAATACCAAGCCTGTCTGAAGCACATCGACAAACCCGATTTTTGCATTTTTCCCGGCGGCGCGTTCGCCGGGAAAAATTCTTGTCCCCCTTAACAGAATAGAATTATATACATACAGGTACAGGCAAAGACATCTGGCCGCTGCCACCGGCCATTGGAAAGGAGCGGATGTCCATGGAATTGTTTCTGGAACAGTTCCCCATTGTTGTTCAGTCGCTGAACACCGGCTTTCTTCAAACGCTCAGACTGTTTTTCATCACCCTGCTGGGGGCCATGCCTTTGGGACTTGTGATCTCCTTCGGTTCCATGTCCCGCTTCCGCCCGCTGAGCTGGCTGACGCGCACGATTGTGTGGATCGTTCGGGGTACACCTCTGATGATACAGCTTCTCATCGTGTATTATTTCCCCGGTCTTGTGATGGGCAACAACATCTGGGGCAGTGGAGAATCCGGGCGCTTTTTGGCTGCGTCCATCGCCTTTATTCTCAATTATGCCTGCTATTTTTCCGAGATATACCGGGGCGGTATTCAGAGTATCCCCAAGGGGCAGCAGGAGGCCGGTCTTGTTCTGGGCATGACCAAGCGGCAGATATTCTGCCGCGTCACCCTTTTGCAGGTGGTCAAGCGCATTGTGCCACCCATGTCTAACGAGATCATTACCCTTGTGAAGGATACCTCTCTGGCTCGTATCATCGCCCTGCAGGAGATCATCTGGGCCGGTCAGGCATTTTTGAAAGGATCTCAGGGCATTTCGGGCGTGATTTGGCCCCTGTTCTTCACCGCGGTATACTATCTCCTGTTTACCGGCATATTGACCATTTTGCTTGGCCGCCTGGAAAAGCGGCTGGACTATTTCCGATAAGGAGGCAGCCATGTCGATCTTAGAAGTAAGAGACATAAGAAAATCCTTTGACAAGAGCGAGATTCTCAAGGGCATCAGCTTCTCCCTGGACAAGGGGGAAATTCTGTCCATTATCGGCTCCTCCGGTTCCGGCAAGACCACCCTGCTCCGATGCCTGAATTTTCTGGAGCATCCCGACAGCGGCTCCATCGCCGTGAACGGCGAAATTCTTTACAGCGGAGACGAGCCAGACTCTCAGCGGGAGGCGGAAATTCGGAAAAAGCGCCTCCACTTCGGCCTGGTGTTCCAGTCCTTTAACCTGTTCCCCCAATATACGGCCCTTGGAAACGTTATGCTGGCGCGGGAGCTTCTGGCTAAGGAGTCCCCGGACTATAAGAGCCGGAAAAAGGAGCTTCACCGGCAAATCGAGGACGAGGCCCGTCAGCTTCTGGAGCAGATGGGTCTGGCTGACCGCATGGGCAATTACCCTCATCAGCTCTCCGGCGGCCAGCAGCAGCGTGTAGCCATCGCCCGCGCCCTGGCGCTTCAGCCGGACATTCTCTGCTTCGACGAGCCGACCAGCGCCCTTGACCCGGAGCTTACGCAGGAGGTTTTGCGGGTCATTCGGGAACTGGCGGAACGAAAGACCACCATGATCATCGTCACCCACGAAATCGCCTTTGCGCGGGATGTGGCAAGCCAGGTCATTTTCATGGACGATGGCCGCATCGTGGAGGAAGGCCCCCCAGAACAGGTCATCGGTGCTCCCACGCAGGAGCGCACCCGCCGGTTCCTGGAAAGCTATAACCAATAAATACGGCAAATCTTGGAAAACTTTAAGGTTTAGACACTTGATTTCATGCCATATACCATGATACTATAAAATCCGTGCCTGCCGCATGGATTTTGTTTTTAACCCAGGAGGTGACTTATGCCCCGATCTGTCCGACTTCTGTGTCTGTTTCTATGCTTTGCTCTGCTTTTGGGCCTGGCAGCCTGCTCCGGCAGCGCCGCTTCCAGCGGCAACAGCTACCGCGTGGTCGATTCCTTCGGCGCTGAGAGCAGCTACGTCATCGCCTTTCGCGAGGGCGACCAGATCGCCGAATATGTTACCGCCGCCCTGTATGAGCTGGCGGCCAGCGGCGTGCTTCGCTCTCTTTCAAACAGTTGGTTCGGCGAAAATCTGACCGCTATTCGAGGCCAGTCCGGGGCCATGGACGAGCTGTGGGACACGGTGCCGGATCGCACCATTACCGTAGGCATCGACATCACAAATATGCCCATGAGCTATGCCTCTGGGGACGGCTACAGCGGCTTTGACGTGGAGCTTGCCAGCTATCTGTGCGGCTATCTGGGCTGGAGCATGGCTCTGTATCCCATCGACATCGCCGACGCGGACATAGAGCTAAACTCCGGCAACATCGATATGGCCATGGGTATTTCTGGGACAAATCAGACCGCCGGCTTCGACTACTCCCCCGCCTATCTGACCAGCCAGTATGTGCTTGTCACCAGCACCAGCACCCGCATCCGTCGGAGGGCCGGCCTGCGGAACAAGAGCCTGGGCGTCACCGTGGCCGATATGTCTGTTTTGCAGCAGGACGAGAGCTTTATGAACAGCCTGGGTTCTGTGGTCTATCAGACCGATACGGACGGTCTTTTTCAGGCGCTGAAAAACGGCGAGGTGGACGGGATCCTGGTTTCCAGCGTGGTGGCAGCTTACTACATGAACTAACCTCCCGTCTTGACAGTAAGTTGATTTTCTTTTGATATTATAAAGATAATGGAGTACATATGTGGATTTCTGACAAATGGAAGGACTATGAGCTGATCGACGCTTCCAAGGGCGAGAAGCTGGAGCGGTGGGGCAGCCATATTCTTTTGCGTCCCGACCCCCAGGCCATTTGGGCCACGGAGCGGCAGGATCCCCGGTGGAAGACGCCGGAGGCCGTTTACCGCCGCAGTGCCGCCGGAGGTGGCGCGTGGGAGAAGCACCGTCTGCCTCAGAGCTGGAAAATCGCCTATGGATCTCTGACCTTCCAGGTGAAACCCATGAGCTTCAAGCACACCGGCATTTTCCCGGAGCAGGCGTCTAACTGGGATTGGGCCATGGAAAAAATCCGCACTGCGAACCGCCCGGTGCAGGTTCTGAACCTTTTCGCCTATACGGGAGCCGCCACCTGCGCCTGCCTCCAGGCCGGGGCCAGCGTGTGCCATGTGGACGCCGCTAAGGGCATGGTGCAGTGGGCCAGGGAAAACGCCGCTCTCAGCGGCGTGGCGGACAGAAGCGTCCGCTGGATCGTGGACGACTGCGTGAAATTCTGCCAGCGGGAGATACGGCGGGGTCATGTATATGATGCAGTCATTATGGATCCCCCCTCCTATGGCCGGGGGCCGGGGGGCGAGGTATGGCGGCTGGAGGATAATCTCTGGCCCCTGTGCCAGACGGTGAGTCAGCTTTTAAGCGATAAGCCCCTTTTCGTTTTGATAAATTCCTATACGACGGGCCTGTCCCCTTCGGTGCTGACCTACATATCTGAAAGCCTTTTTTCCAAAAAATACGCCGGGGGCCGCAGCGACGCTCAGGAGCTGGGTCTGCGGGCCGCCGCCTCCGGCCTGGTTCTCCCCTGCGGGGCAAGCTGCCGCTGGGAATATTAAATTTGGATTTTTAAAGCCAACCTTTTCCGAATTGTTCGAGGTAACACACAGCATGGAGTCTGTAATTGAAATACGGGGTCTGTCCTTCTCCTATCCTGAGACGGCGGCCCCCGCTCTGCGGGACATAAATCTTTCCATCGGTCGCGGCAGTTTCGTGGCAATGCTGGGCGCTAATGGCAGCGGCAAATCCACCCTGGCCAAGCATTTAAACGCCATCCTCGTCCCCACTGCCGGACAGGTGCTGGTGGACGGCCTGGACACAGCGGAGGACGAAAATCTTCTGCCCATCCGCCGCCGGATCGGGATGGTGTTTCAAAATCCCGACAACCAGATCGTGGCAAACGTGGTGGAGGACGACGTAGCCTTTGCCCCGGAAAACCTGGGAGTTCCGTCGGAGGAAATACGCCGCCGAGTGGACAGCGCCCTCCGCCAGGTGGGGATGTATGAGCTTAGGATGCACGCACCTCACCTTCTCTCCGGCGGTCAGAAGCAGCGGGTAGCCATCGCCGGGATCCTGGCCATGGAGCCGGAGGTGCTGGTGCTGGACGAACCCACCGCCATGCTGGATCCCCGTGGCCGCCGGGAGGTAATGGACACAGTAGATGCCCTGTGCCGGGAACAGGGCATCACCGTGGTGCTGATCACCCATCACATGGAAGAGGCCGCCCGCGCCGATCGCATCATCGTGCTGGCGGAGGGGCAGGTCGCCATGGACGGTACGCCCAGGGAAATATTTCCCCAGGCGGAGCAACTGAAAAGCCTGGCGCTGGCAGTGCCGGACGGATCGGAGCTGATAGGCCGCCTGAACGCCGCCGGGATGGATCTGCCGATGGACGCCCTGACGGACGAGGAATGTGCCTCGGTCATATGGGAGGGACTATGCCACTGATGGAGCTGCGGGGCCTTACCCACGTTTACAGCCAGGGTACGCCCTTTGAGAAAACAGCCGTTGACCACATCGACCTGACCCTGTATGAGGGCCAGACCGTGGGTCTGCTGGGCCACACCGGCAGCGGCAAAAGCACGCTGATACAACACATGAACGCGCTCCTCAAGCCCACGGAGGGAACGGTTCTGCTGGACGGACAGGATATTTTCGCCACGAAGGAGGCCATGCGCGCAGCGCGCTTCCGAGTGGGGCTGGTGTTCCAATACCCGGAGTACCAGCTTTTTGAGGAAACGGTTTTCGACGACATCGCCTTCGGCCCGAAAAATCAAAAGCTCCCCCCGGAGGAGATAGACCGACGGGTGCGGGAGGCCGCTGCCTTTGTGGGCCTGGGAGAGGACATATTCACCCAGTCCCCTCTGGAGCTTTCCGGGGGGCAGAAGCGACGGGCGGCCATTGCCGGCGTGCTGGCCATGGAGCCGGAGCTTCTGGTGCTGGATGAACCCACCGCCGGACTGGATCCTGCCGGACGGGCCGACCTGCTGGAAAAGCTGATGGCCTGGCGGAAAGCCCGGAATGCCACTATTTTACTTGTGACCCACGACATGGATACCGCCGCCGGATGCGAGCGGCTTCTGGTCATGGACGGAGGCCGCATTGTGATGGACGGCAGTCCGGCGGAAATATTCTCCCAGGGGGAGCGGCTGCAGGCCGTTGGCCTCGATCTGCCCGGCGCGGCCCGCATTGCCATGCTTCTGCGCCAGAAGGGGGCCGATCTGCCGGAGGACATCTACACCACGGACAGACTCCAGGAGGCCATTCTGTCCCTGTGGCGAAAGGGGGAGAGGTCATGCTAAAGGACATCACCCTTGGCCAGTATTTCCCGGACGACACCCCTGTCCACCGCCTTGACCCCCGGACAAAGCTGATTTTGACCGTTATATATATCGCCGCCCTGTTTATGGCCGGCTCTGTGGGCGGGTATGTGCTGGTGGCTCTGTGGCTGGCCGCCGCCGCCCATATCAGCCATATAAAGCCAAAGGCCCTGTTCAAGGGGCTACGTCCCCTGATTTTCCTCATCGTCTTTACGGCGATTATCAACCTCTTTTTCACCAGCGGGGAGGACTATCTTCTCCATTGGCGGTTTATCAAAATCACCTATACCGGCCTGAAAAATGCGCTGGTCATGGTGGCGCGGGTCATGCTGCTGGTGTCCGGCACCTTCATGCTGACCTATACCACCTCCCCCCTGTCCATCACAGACGGCCTGGAGCGGCTTTTAAGCCCGCTGAAAAAGTTCCATGTGCCGGTGTATGAGCTGAGTCTTATGATGTCCATCGCTCTGCGGTTTATCCCCACTCTTATCGAGGAAACCGACCGCATTATGTCCGCCCAGAAGGCCCGCGGGGCCGATTTGGAGACCGGCTCCCTGGTAGAACGGGCCAAGGCGCTGCTGCCGCTGCTGATTCCGCTGTTCGTTTCCGCCTTCCGGCGGGCGGACGAGCTGGCCCTGGCCATGGAGTGCCGGTGCTATAACGGCGGCGAGGGCCGCACCAGGATGAAGCAGCTTCGCATGGAGCGGCGTGACGCCGTCGCGTTCCTGCTGAGCGCCGCCCTGGTGGCCGGCGTGCTTTTGCTGCGGAGGTTTGGCATATGAGAAACATCGCCCTGCGCCTGTCCTATGACGGGACAAATTATCACGGCTGGCAGACCCAGGCCAAGGACGTCACCGTCCAGCAGACGGTGGAGCAGGCCGTGGCCAAAATATGCAAGCACTCCGCCCATGTTACCGGCTGCGGTCGGACGGACGCCGGGGTTCACGCCCTTCGCTACTGTGCCAATTTCTGCACGGACTGCCCCATCCCCACAGATCGCATCCCCCTGGCGCTGAACAGCCGTCTGCCGGGGGATATTGCCGTATCCGCCGCCGTGGAGGCTCCGGAGGATTTCAACGCAATCGGCTCCTGCCTTCGCAAGGAGTATGTATATACCATTCACAACAGTCCCATCCGTGACCCCTTTCTCAGCCGCCGGGCCTGCTTTTATCCCCAGCCCCTGGACACGGAGCGCATGGCCAGGGCGGCGGCGGCCTTTGTGGGTACCCATGATTTCGCCGCCGTCCGCAGCGTGGGAACAGAGACCAAAACCACCGTCCGCACGATATACTGGTGCGACGTGGCCCGGCAGGGGGAGCTTATCACCGTGGCGGTCTGCGCCAACGGGTTTTTATATAACATGGTGCGGGCCATCGTCGGCACGCTGGTCTACGCCTCCTACGGCAAGCTGGAGCCGGAGGACATCCCCGCCCTTCTGGAAATCGGCGACCGCCGTCTGACCGGGCCGACCATGCCTCCCCAGGGTCTCGCCATGCACCGACTGTGGTATGACGGCCCGGTGGGGGAAATGATGAGCAGCGGCCCGTGCTGCACAGAGAGGAGACCATAACCCGATGGAACAGGCAGAAAACTGGTTCAGCCGGGGCCTGCGGGACGGCGTCCCGGTAGGACTGGGCTATTTCGCCGTGGCGCTGACCATTGGCATCACCGCCAAGCGGGCGGGCTTCACCGCCCTTCAGGCCATGATCGCCAGCATGACCAACCTGACCTCTGCCGGTCAGTTTGCCGCCTTCTCCATCATCGCCGTCGGAGGCAGCTATTGGGAGGTGGCGGTGATGACCCTGGTGGCAAACGCCCGCTATATGCTTATGAGCTGCTCTGTCAGCCAGAAGCTGGATCCGAACACAAGGTTTTTTCATCGCTTTTTCGTCGCCCAGGGCATCACCGACGAGCTGTTTGGGCTGGCCATCACCGTGCCGGGGCGGCTGAACCCCCGATATTCCTATGGTTTCACTCTTATCGCCACGGTTGGCTGGAGCCTGGGTACCTTTTTCGGCGTTCTGATGGGGGAGTTTCTCCCAGCCCGCATTGTCAGTGCCCTCAGCGTGGGGCTGTTCGGAATGTTTCTTGCGGTCATCATCCCCAAGGCCAGAGATAGCCGCATCGTGGCGGCGCTGGTCGCCGTCAGCTTCCTGCTGAGCTATCTTGCCAGCCGGATGGAGCTGCTTTCCGGCATATCCTCCGGCGTGAAAACTATTGTCCTAACGGTGGTTATCTCCCTGGCGGCGGCGCTGCTGTTCCCGGTGAAGGACAACGAGGAGGCGGACGGCCATGAAGGGTAACGTGTGGATATATATTCTAATTATGGCCGCTGTTACCTATGCGGTGCGAGCGCTGCCCCTGGTACTGATTCGCCGGGAAATCAAAAACCGCACGATCCGCTCGTTTTTGTACTATGTCCCCTATGTCACCCTGTCGGTGATGACCTTTCCCGCCATCATGGACGCCACGTCCTCTCCCTGGGCGGGTCTGGCCGCTCTGATCGTGGGTATGATTTTGGCCTGGCGGGACAAAAGTCTTTTTCTGGTGGCCGTCGCCTGCTGCCTGACCGTGTTGATTTTAGAGCTGTTTTTGATCTGACCGCTGAAAAGCAATAGACAAACCTTGACGGAATATGATAAAATATATTATTGCAACCTTCAGAGGGGCGTCCTATGGCAAATAAACACTTGAAAAAACTCAATAATACGCCGGACACGCCAGCCGCTCCTCCCAAAAAAGAGAAGCGGCCCAAAAAGGAAAAGGCCCCCCGGACAGAGGCAGGGGTTCCCTCTGCCGAAAAGCTCTCCAAGCGGGATCTTCGGGGCGCGCTCATTGCCCTGGGCGCGGCTTTGCTTCTGTTTGCCGCCTGTATCATCATATGGTTAAACGAGAGCCGCTTCAACACAGACGAGCTGACGATCTCTGTCTCCACTGCCGCCGTTGCGGAAGAGGAATATATTTTCGACGCCGGCTCCGGCCAGATATTTGCCTCCGTGGGAGACGGGCTGGCCGTGGCCACTTCCACAGGGTTTGAGCTGCTGGACGGCGAGGGTAATACGGTGGTCAGTATGGTCACGCCTATGGACTCACCCGCTATTGCCGCCTGCGACAGCTTTGCCGTGTTCTATGACCTGGGCGGCACAACGATCACCGTGGCGGATCTGAACGGCAGCATCCAGACGCTGACGCCGGCGGATACAATCCTCTCGCTGACTGTGTCGGAGGGCGGATATATTACCATCACCACGGAGTACACCGGGTATCGGGCGCTGGTGGAGGTGTACGACGCCTCCCTGGAGCTGGTCTACCAATGGTATTCCTCCTCCGCCTGGGTGATGAGCGGTCTGGTGTCCCCGGACGGGCGAAATCTCGCCGTGTTATCATACACCTCCAACGGCAGCGAGGTGCGGCTGTTCAGCCTTTCCCAATCAGAGCAGCAGGCGTCCTTCTCCGTGTCGGACACTATTTTGCTGGACGTACACTGGTTTTCCTCCAACCGTCTCTGCGCCGTCAGCGCGGAGCAGGTTCTCTATTTTAACGGCAGCGGCCAATGGGAAAATACCTATGATTTCAACGGTCAATACCTGACGGGATACGCCTTTGGAGACGGCTTCCTGGCGCTGGCTCTCAGCCCGTACCGGGCGGGAACCTCCTCGGTTCTGGTATCCCTGGACTCCTCTGGCCGGGAGCAGGGGCAGGCGGAGCTGCAAAGCGGCATCATCTGGCTGGACGCTTCCGATTCGGAGATTCTGATTCTGGCCTCCGACAGCGCCATCCTGTATAGCAGCTCGCTGACGGAAAAGGGCCGCCTCACCGGGCTTGCCGGCTTCAAATATGCCATGCTCCGCAGCAAGGGTGAAGCTCTGCTGGCCGCCTCTAATTATGCAGAGGTTTATTTATTCTGATTTTCATGCGACGCGCTGATTGTCGCGTCTATTCAATATTTATTGTTACTGATAACGAGGTGTGACTTATGGCTCTGGCTACTATCATCAACCTTATTCTGGTGGTCATCATTGTCGTCTGCGCCTGGCAGGGCTTCAAGAAGGGCATCATCATGGGAATTGTCGGCGTGCTGGTGATTATACTATCTCTGTACGGCGGGCAACTTCTCAGCGATACCTTCTCCTATGAGGTAATTCCCGTGCTGAAGCCCTTCCTCAGCGGCTACATGGAAACCCAGGTGGAGAATACCACCTATGAGCTGCTGGGCTATGAGATGGACGAGAATGAAAATTATGTGGTGGATTATTCCCTGTCCGACCTGCTGGATCAAAACCCCGGCATTGAGGAAACCGTAGCCGTTGAGACCTATAAAAGTCTGGGCTTTTTCGACGCCATCGCGGAGGATTTGGGCGCCAAGGTCGTGGAATATATGGACGAGAACGACGCCACGCTTAGCTCCTCTGTCATCACGATTCTGTGTCAGGCCGTCACCTGGTACGGCGGATTCCTTCTGTTTTTCATTATCATCTATGCGCTGCTGACCGTGCTTGTGAACATCCCCAACCTGAGCTTCCGGCTGCCCTATGTGGGCATCGTGAACGACGTGGTGGGCCTTGGCATTGGCATCTTCACAGGCTTTCTTCTCTGCTCCGTCATTATTTGGGCGTTGCAGTTTGTGGGGCTTCTCATCCCGGAGGAAACCCTCCGCTCCGCCAGTCTGGCGACTTACTTCCTGGATAAAAATATGTTATCAAATTATATAACCTTTTGACGAAAATTGCAAGTGCAAGTTGAACACATCCGCGAAAAGCTTCAATAGAG
>JAJQCH010000139.1 GCA_021202795.1 Oscillospiraceae bacterium | reverse complement strand
AAGGTTCATAAATTCATTCTACCGAGTGTCCAACTTGCACTTGCAATTTGCGATTATCACAAATTAAGGCAAGTTGTCTATGTCGAAACAACCAAACTTTCTATTCCATTTTTGTATAGAATGTAAATCAAAACAGTTTACAATAAAGTATACTTTTTTGCAACTTTTCAAGATTTGGTTTGAGTAATACATATACATTATGCGGATAGATGAAGAAGATTCCCGGAATAAGAGGGAGCGTACTATAACAAAAAGCAGGTTCACGGCGCGGGGCAGCTTGCCGGAGGAAGAGCGGCGGAGCGGGCAAATCCTGTCCACGGTGGGGAATTTTATATCCACCTTCGTCACAACCCTGATCGTACTTGTGGCGGTGATTTTTGTGGTCATCCGCTTACTGGGATGGTCGCTTTATTCTGTGGACAGCTACAGCATGACCCCCACATATCCCATTAATTCGCTGGTCATCGTGCAGCCTGTGGACGCGGAAGCCATACAGGTGGGGGACGTGATCACCTTCGTGATAGACGAAGAGGGTACCATGGTCACGCACCGGGTAACTTCCATCAGCAGCCTGAACCGAACCTTCACCACAAAGGGCGACGCCAACGACGAGGAGGACGCCTCCCCGGTGCTGTGGGACAACGTAGTCGGCAGAGTTTTTATTGGAATCCCCGCGCTTGGGGGACTGCTGCGGATCCTGACGGCGGAGGAAAATCGCGCCGCCGTCATTGCGGTGATCGTTGGACTGCTGTTTGTTTCCATTGCATGGGATGTGGTCTCCCAGTGCAGGAAAAAAAGAGAAGAGAAAAAACAACCAAGGCCAGCCGGAAAGCACCTGGCCCCGGAAGAGACAGAACCGCGAAAAAAGAGAGGGAACAGAAAATGATCAAAAGCAAAAGGCTGAAGCTGATCTGTGTTGCAATCATGCTTGTGGTGGTGTTCAGCTCCGTGTCATCTTCACTTGCGTGGCTGTCGGCGACGTCCGATTCGGTCGTGAACTACTTCTCCGGCGGGGCCATTGCTATTACCCTGGATGAGGCCCCGGTGGATGCAAACGGTCAGGAAATCAGCGGAGACCGTGTGCAGGAAAACCACTATAAATACGTTGCCGGCGCTGTTCTGGACAAGGATCCCACCGTCACCGTCCTGGCGAACAGTGAGGAGTGCTATGTCTATGTCTGCGTGGATAACGAGCTTCCCAGCGACCTGTTCTCACTTGATATAGACACTTCTGCCTGGACGTATGTAAGCTCGGCTGTCAATATGACGATATATCGCTATAGCACTGTGGTTGCGAGTTCCGCCAGCGACCAAGAATTGACCCCGGTGTTCACCCATGTGACCATTTCCTCAAGTCTGACGGCGGAGAATATAGCGGAGCTTGGGGACAAAATCCTGACCGTGACCTCCTTCGCGATACAGACAGCTTCTCTGGACACAGACACCGCGGACAGTCTGGCGGCATTGTATTTCTATGATGGCGTGGATATATCCGCCATAGAAGCGGAAACCCCCGAACCCACCGCGACCGAAGAGCCTGAGGAAACCGAGGAGCCTGAGACCACCACAGAAGCGACCTCCACCCCCGTTGAATCCGATGCGGAAGCAGAAGCAACGACTGCGCCTGACGAGAGCAGTGCCGACGACGATGAGGAAGCGGAAGCTACGGCTGTTCCGGTTGATGGGGACACAGATGGCGATACAGATGATACCTCTGAGAACACGGAGGGCGATACCTCCACAGACACGGGAACGGACGCGGGGGAGGATTCGTCCGGCACGGAGGACACCTCCAACGCAGAGACAGAAACGAACGACGATGAGGACAGCGCCGCATAAGGCTTGCCAGGAGTGAGAAGGGAGAAGGGGGGAGAACGCCACGAAGAGGCCGAACAAACAGCATAGACGGCGGCTGTGGCAGCTTGTTTTGCTGGCGTGTATGGTGGGCATTGTCTGCCTCAGTCCAGTGCGCGACTCCCTTGCTTATGTCACCTCCTCCGCAGTTCAGGTGGTGAACGTGTTCGAGGGGGAGGCCACCGCCGAACCCACCGCAACCGTCACCCCAACGCCTGACACGACGCCCACCGCGACCCCCGCCGGGACGGAAGCACCCACCGCCACGCCGGAGGCCACGGAGCCGGGGCAGACCCCGACCCCGACAGCGGAGCTTCCCAGCTTTACCCTGGTTCCCAACGTGACGCCGAACATCACGGAGGAGCCGGTTCCCACGGAGACGCCGGGCTTCGTTCTGACCCCCGTTCCCAGCGGCGGGGACGGCGGCGCAGGCGGCGGCGAGAGCGGGACGGACGGCCCCAAAACCGGGGACGACGCGCCCATCGGGATATATCTGTGTGTCCTGACGGTTTGCTTTGGTGCGCTGGCGGTTTTGCTGGTTCGAAGGGGAAAGCGCAGGGGCGATTAAGGCCAAAACCGTCCGAACACGGACGGCGAATATAAAGGCAAAAAAAATTATGCGCAAATTGCAAGTGCAAGTTGGACACTCGGTAGAATGAATTTATGAACCTTG
>JAJQCH010000113.1 GCA_021202795.1 Oscillospiraceae bacterium | reverse complement strand
TATATTCGGAGTATGACGTCCCGCTTACTGGCGGCTTGCTATATTGCCCACTAGTTTACCCCGCCGGGAGAGGCCCGGCAAAGAGAAAAAGAAAAGAGGTCAACCGCATGACGGTACAAGAGATAATTACATTAATAGGGGCGGGAGGCGGCGGTCTGGCCGTTGTCCTGATGGCCGTCATCGAGCTGGCCCCGGTCAAGGTCAACCCATGGTCTGCGATCGCCCGCGCAATAGGCCGGGCGATGAACGCGGACATCATCAAAGACCTGGCCGACGTGAAGAAGTCGCAAGCGGAAACGCAAAAGGCGCTGGAGGAGCATATCAGGGAGGACGATGAACGGGCGGCTGACAGTTACCGAGAGCGAATATTAAGTTTTAACCTTGAGCTGATGCGGAACCAAAAGCACACGCGGGAGGATTACGTTGACGTTTTGGCGGTCATAGACAAGTATCACGCCTACTGCGAACAGCATCCGAATTATCCAAACTCGCGGGCCACCCATGCTGTGGCGAACATCGAGCGAGTATATGATGAACGGATGCAAAAGAACGATTTTTTATAAGGGGGTCGATTGCCACGAAAGGCAGGAAGGAACCAGATTTTGACGCACGGATGGAGGCACTGAAACGGGAAAAGGAGTGCTTTGACCGTGAGGCGGAGCTGCGAGAGGTAAAGCGGTCGATGCGGCGGTGGAAGCCTCCCACCACGACCAAAATTATCATGGCGTGGCTGATTATCAACTGTACGGCGGTGGAAATATACAGCATGGTCGCCATGTGGCAGCTTATGAACCTGGATGCGCTGTATGCGCTTATAACCGCCGTGATAACGGAGACCATCAGCTTCGCGGTGTACGCTGCAAAGGCGTACAACGAGACCAAACAGGAGGAGCTTGTCAAGCTGGCCCGCGATCAGATGGAAATACCCCTTGACCCGGAGCCGGAGCTTGACCCAGAGGAGGAAACGGAATGAGCGTTGGTACATTTCTGGCGGGGCTTGGGATAGCCTCGACCCTGACCGGCCTTATCACTGAGGCAATCAAAAAGATGGTGGCGGACACAGTTAACGAGATACAGCGGCCAAACATCCTCGCGGGTGTGGTGTCCGTGGTGGTGTCTATAGCCCTGGCGCTGGGCTATGTTGCTGTGACCGGCTATGAGGCAACGGCTACCGCTATAGTGGCGGGGGTGGCGTTTGTGCTGCTGTCCTGGCTGTGCGCCATGCTGGGCTATGACAAGGTGGTGCAGACGCTTACACAAATCAATAACACGGAGGATAAGGACGAATGAGTTATACAGCATCTAAGCTGGTGGCGATCGCCGCCGCCGAAGTGGGTTACAAAGAGAAAGCCAGCAATGCGAACCTGGACGACGCTACCGCCAACGCGGGGAGCGCGAACTATACAAAGTACGCCCGCGACCTGGCGGCAGCGGGGTACTATAACGGCAACAAAAACGGATATGCCTGGTGCGACGTATTTGTGGACTGGTGTTTTTATCAGCTCACAGGCCAGAACAAGACCAAAGCGGAGGCGTTGGAGTGCCAGACGGGGACGCTTGGGGCGGGCTGCCCGTACTCCGAGGGGTATTACAAGGCCGCCGGGCGGCTGGACACCACGCCAAAGGTGGGAGATCAAGTGTTCTTCCAGCAAAACGGAAGTTGTGTCCATACCGGCATCGTGGAGAAGGTGACAACATCCACCATTACCACCATCGAGGGCAACAGCGGGAACCAGGTCAAGCGCAACAGCTACAGCCTGACTAACAGTTATATCCGCAGTTTTGGACATCCCCTGTATGACGATGAGGATGAGGACACCGCCACGACCTCCACGGAGGCCGCTACGGAGACTTCCAGCACCACCACGACCTCCGGCCCCTCCTACCCGGAAAAGTTTCAGGCGTGGCTTAATTCCGTCTATTCCGCCGGGCTGAAAGTGGATGGGAAGTATGGCGTGCTGACCAAAAAGGCGGCGATCAAGGGCGTGCAGAAATATCTCAACGCTACCTATTCCGCCGGGCTGACCGTTGACGGCATCTGGGGGCCGAAGACCAAAGCGGCGCTGAATGGCCGGGCGCTGTCCAATGGCAGCAAGGGCAACCTTGTGTATATCCTCCAGGGCGTGCTATACTGCAAGGGCTATGACCCGAACGGCTTTGACGGGGAGTATGGCAGCGGCACCACCGCCGCCGTAAAGAAATTCCAGACGGCGAAAGGAATCACCGTGGACGGCAAGGCCGGAGCGAACACGTTTGCGAAGCTGTTCACATGAACGCGAGGCCGCGAATATCGGACGCGCTGGAAAGCCTGCTATACGATGAGTGTGAGAACGCGATAAAACAGGCACGGTTTGGGCAGATAGATAATATCATAGCCAGGCGGTATCTGTTGGAGCGTGTGGCGCAAATCGACATAGCGGCGGAAATTGGATATACACGGAGCGCAGTTTCCCGCCGAATGCCTTACATTATGGAGCGGCTGGAGGAAGTCGCTGGGCGGCTGGGCTATCTGGATTAATAGGGCGCGGGATTTTCCCGCGTCCATTTTTTGCACATAAAACGCACATAAACGCCTCACAATACGGGGCGTTTATTTTTATAATAAAAATATGGAATATTACGAGAGATTAATAGCCGCCGGAATGACTGAACAAAACGCCGATTATATTTGCGGTTTTTATTTGCAATATTACGGCGAGGATTATTTAGAGAAATATACACAGGAATACGAGGCGCGGGACAATGTATGTGTACTATAATCCCTCCCCGTCTGGCCGCAATGTAGGGGACTGCACCGTCCGCGCGATCTCCAAAGCATTAGGGCAGGACTGGGAACAGACGTATACCGGGCTGGCGGTGGAGGGCTACCTCTTAAACGATATGCCGTCCAGTAATGTGGTGTGGGGGTCTTACCTCAAGAGCCACGGATTTAAACGCCAGATACTGCCGGATGATTGCCATGACTGCTACTCCGTGGCCGATTTTGCCGCCGACCATCCACGTGGGACATATATACTCGCGCTGTCCGGCCATGTAGTATGCGTGGAGGATGGAAACTGGTTTGACACTTGGAACAGCGGAAACGAAATACCATTGTATTATTGGGAAAGGACGTGAAACGATGGCGTACAACTACCCCGGCGCAATGCCGAACTATTACCAGCCGAATTATATGCAGGCCCCGCAGCCATACCAGCAAAACCAAAACGGTATTATCTGGGTGCAGGGGGAGGAAGGTGCGAAAGCGTACATGGTGGCAGCCGGCAACTCCGTCCTGCTGATGGACAGCGAGGCCAGCGCCTTTTATCTCAAATCCACGGACGCGAGCGGGATGCCCATGCCCTTACGGGTGTTTGATTACACCGAGCGCACAGCGGCCCCTAAAACGCCCCTGACGGGCCTTTCCGCTCCGGGCGGGGAGTTTGTCACCCGCAAAGAGTTTGACGCGCTGACGGCCAGAATCGACGCCCTGACGGGCAAGGAGGCGGATAATGAGTAATCCGATATATCAGGAAATGGGTAATATGCCGATGGGAAACATGGGGCAGATGCTCCAGGAGTTTAACCGCTTCCGGCAGAGCTTCCAGGGCGACCCCAAAGCGGAGGTGGATCGGCTGCTACAGTCTGGCAAGATGTCACAGGCCCAGCTTAACCAGTTGCAGGCAATGGCGCAGCAGCTCCAGGCGGTTTTAACTTGCCGGTAACTTGCGACCAACTTGCGACTACTTAAATTGCTTCTAATTGCTTCAGCTTTTTCCGTGCGCACGGTTAAGCATATATTATTATACAGGAGGAGATTATTATGTCTCTTACAAGCGATACCGGCCTGACTATGCCGGTGGTTCCCGCCGGGATGAATTACGGCGGGAGTAATACCGGCTGGGGAAACGGTGACGGTGCCTGGTGGATTATTATCCTCTTTTTGTTCGTGTTCTGCGGCTGGGGCAACGGCTGGAATAACGGCGGCAACGGCGGCGGTACTGCAACGCAGGGCTATGACACGCGGGCAGACCTTCAGCGCGGCTTTGACAACCAGGCGGTGATCGGGAAGCTGGACGGCCTTACCAACGGGCTTTGCCAGCAGGGCTACCAGAATCAGCAGGGATTCCACGGCGTTGACAATGCCGTCTGTCAGATTGGCTACCAGGTGCAGAACGCGGCGAACGACATCAACACCGCGACCTTACAGGGCTTTAACGGCGTCAATACCACCATGCTCCAGGGCTTCAACGCCACCAATACCTCTCTGATGCAGGGCCAGAACGCTCTCGCGTCTCAGTTGGCGAGCTGTTGCTGTGACACCCAGCGGAGCCTGGACGGCATTAACTACAATATGGCAACGCAGGCTTGCGGCATCCAGAACGCTATGAACAACAACACGCGGGATATTATCGCGTCTCAGGAGAGCGGAACACGGGCCATCCTTGACTACCTGTGCCAGGATAAAATTAGCACCCTCCAGACCGAGAATCAGGCGCTCCGTCTTGCGGCCTCTCAGACGGCCCAGAACGCCACACTTATCTCTGCAATGAGCGCCAACACCGCCGAGGTTCTGAACCGCGCCGCGCCCACGCCTGTACCGGCCTATCAGGTGCCTGCGCCCTATCCTTACCCCTTCGCGGGCAACGGGTGCTGCGGGACTTGCGCCTGACCAAAATCCAATATTGACTATTTCCAAAAATGGAAATTGTTCGGCCCATGCCGATTCATAATAATGCGGCGGGGCAGTAGTCCCGCCGCTATCTTTTGAAAGGACTGATAAAATGGCAGAATATACCAATATAACCGCAACCGACGTCGCCGCCGGGCAGAATATCCCGCTGACGGAGACCGCCGTGTCCGGCTCTGCCTCCATCGTACACCGGGCCGGGGCCGGGGTGGTGACGCTGCGCGGCTTGACTAATCAGCGGTGCGCTCGGTTTAAGGTGACGTTTGGGGCGAATATCGCGATACCTACAGACGGCACGGTGGAGGCCATTTCCGCCGCCATAGCCGTGAGTGGGGAGCCTCTGGCGAGCGCAACAGCTATTGTCACCCCCGCCGCCGTGGAGGATTACCAGAACATATTTGTGGCCGTGGTTGTGAGCGTCCCCGCTGGGTGCTGCGTCACGGTGGCGGCAGAAAACACCAGCGGACAGACCATCACCGTACAAAACGCCAACATGATAGTTGAGCGCGTGTGCTGAAAGGAGCATAACAATGAGCATGGAATCTTTTGAAAAAATCCGGGAAAAGCTGTGCCTAGAGCTGGAGGAACTCGCCCATAAGGAGCTGGGCGTTGGAGACCTGGAAATCCTGCACAAGCTGACCGACACGCTGAAAAACATCGACAAAATAGAGATGCTGGAAAGCGAGGAAGGGTATAGCCAGCGTGGTTACAGCCGCGAGAGCGGAAATAGTCAGCGCGGCAGCTATAGCCGGGGCAACAGCTATGCGAACCGTGGGGAGCATTATGTCCGGGGCCACTACAGCCGCAATGGTTACAGTCGCTCCGGCATGATGGAGCATCTGGAACGCTTGATGGACGAGGCCGACACCAAACAGGAGCGCGAGGCTATCCGCCGCTGCATGGAACAGATAGACGAGTAAGGGGGTGGCCCCTGTGGTCGATGAACGAGAAATCGACATCGAGATTGCCCGGCTGGAATATGCAGAATCCAGCTACCCCAATTATGCGAAGCTGGCCAACCTGTATACCATCAAGAACCAACTGCACAAGGGGGAGCGGGAGGTAATCCCCTCCTACTCCTTGGCCCCGGCCCCGGATGACACCGTGGGCGAGTACGGGGACAGCGCATTTCTGCGGTCAGTTGTCGGCAAGGACAGCGCCTCCGCGTGGGCCGTCATGGATGACCTGATGGACACGCTGAGCGTAGTCAACGCAAGGGTGTATAATAGGGTGCTGGATAAGATAAGGGCGATATAATAAGGGCGGAGGGGTTATCTCTCCGCCTCTGTTACTGACTCAACTGGTATTGTAACCGCCCTATAGTGGCCCCTTGCCTCCATTGGCTCTACCTCCAACCATCTTACCATATAGTCCCACTGTGCCGCTGGGAAAAGCGGCTTGTCTTTTGGCAGGAGTGTCCTGTTGTCAAAATGGATTGCTTTCCAGCCTGGTATATCAATCAATCTCATCGCTTATCCTCCATATGGATCTGTGGTGTCATGGTAGACAACCAAGTAACCGTCGCCTCTATACACAAGGCCGTTCGTCTCTGCGTATCTGTAAGCGTGGAGAGCATCTGCAAATATTAACCGCTTGAATGACTCGCTTTCACGCATCAGCTTTTTCACGATGTCCCGGCGGTTTCTGGTTCCAAACGTGAAAATCCTTGCGATTTCCACAAGATTTGCAGGGTCTATACCCTCGCGGTCTTCTATCATCAGTGCGCTATAATTCGGCGTCATCGTTATTACCTCCGTTTCTTTATGGTCTTATTATACACTATTTTTTATATATTGTCAAGAGTTTTTTATAAAATATTTTAAAAATTTTCCACTGAGGCGTTGACAAAATAAAAAGAATAGTGTATTATACGGTCAGGAGGGATAACATGGACGTATTGGAGTACATCAACCTTTGCCGCGTAAAGAGGGGCAATATATCAATGGCTGAGCTTGCCAGGCGGACGGGGCAAACCCCGCAGAACATGAACAACAAATATAAGCGCAACACGTTCAAGGTGTCCGAATTGGAAAAAATCGCGGACGCCTTAGATGCAGACCTTAAAATCTCCTTTGTTGACCGGGCTACGGGTCAGCCTATAATATGACGGAGTGGCAGGGTAACCCTCGCCGCTCTTGACATATTTACATAATATGACTTTGACAAACATAAAGGGTAAGCCCACCAACAGCGAATTTATCGCCATGATTGCGGACAATCTGACCCTTCAGCGAAAGGAACAGACTGCCAAGTGATTGGCCATAAAACAACGCCCCAGAGTCGCGTGACTTTGGGGCGTTTGGATTTTTTGCGATTTTATTCCGTTTCAAGCGCGGGGGGTTGACGGTTCAGGATTGCCATAAATTCCTCGCCGGTGATGGTCTCTTTTTGATAGAGAAAGGCAGACAGCTCGTCCAGCTTGGTACGATTCTCGCTTAAAATGGCAACGGCCTTCTGGTGCTGCTTTTTCACCAGCGCCACCACCTGCCGGTCTATCTCCGCCTGAGTTTCGGCGGAGCAGGCCAGGGAGGTATCCCCGCCCAGGTATTGATTTGTCACGGTCTCCATGGCCACCATGTCGAAATCCTCGCTCATACCATAGCGGGTGATCATGGCGCGTGAGAGCTTGGTGGCCTGCTCGATGTCGTTGGACGCCCCGGTGGTAACAGAGCCGAAGGCCACCTCCTCCGCTGCACGGCCCCCGGTAAGGGTGCAGATTTTGTTTTCGATCTCCTCCTTATTCATCAGGTAGTGGTTGCCCTCCTCCACCTGCATGGTATAGCCTAAAGCGCCGGAGGTGCGGGGTACGATGGTGATTTTCTGCACCGGGGCGGAATTGGTCTGCATGGCCGCCACCAGGGCGTGGCCGATCTCGTGATAGGCCACGATATGCTTTTCTTCGTCAGTCAGGATGGCGTTTTTCTTCTGGTATCCGGCGATGACCACCTCGATGCTCTCTTCCATATCCGCCTGGGTGACAAAGCTGCAGCCATCCCGCACGGCCCGCAGTGCCGCCTCGTTCACGATATTTGCAAGCTCCGCCCCGGACGCGCCGGAGGCCATGCGGGCGATTTTGGAGAAGTCCACATCCTCCGCCAGCGTTATCTTCTTGGCATGAACCTTCAGAATATCCTCCCGCCCCTGCAAATCAGGCAGCTCCACTGGCACCCGCCGATCGAACCGTCCCGGACGGGTCAGTGCCGGGTCAAGGGATTCAGGCCGGTTGGTGGCAGCCAGGATAATGACGCCGCTGTTATCCTCGAAGCCGTCCATTTCTGTCAGAAGCTGATTCAGGGTCTGCTCCCGCTCGTCGTTTCCGCCAAGACTGCCGTCCCGCTTTTTGCCGATGGCGTCTATCTCGTCGATAAACACAATGCAGGGGGCCTTTTCCTTGGCCTGCTTGAACAGATCCCGCACCTTGGACGCGCCCATGCCCACGAACATTTCCACAAATTCCGAGCCGGACATAGAGAAAAACGGCACATTGGACTCGCCGGCCACAGCCTTGGCCAGCATGGTCTTGCCCGTTCCCGGAGGGCCTACCAGCAATATGCCCTTCGGCATAGACGCGCCTATCTCCTTATATTTGTCCGGGTTGTGGAGGTAGTCTACGATCTCGGCCAGGTTTTCCTTGGCCTCGTCCTCCCCGGCCACGTCGGTGAATTTGATGCCCTCGGAGGATTTTACATACACCTTGGCATTGCTCTTTCCCATGCCGAACATCATGGAATTGCTCCCACCGGCTCTGTCCATCATCCTTTTGCTCATAAATTGCCCCAGGGCAATGAACAGCAAAATGGGCAACACCCAATACAGCAGCAGGGTCAGCAGAGGGCTTGTCTCCTCCACGATCTCGCTGGAGAAGCTGGCCCCGGAGGCGTACAGCCTCTCCACCAGGCCTGTGTCGCTTGCCATCAGGCCGGTTTCATACAGATTGCCCTCCTGATCGGAGAACACGATCTCGCTGTCTGTTATCTCCACCTCGGCAATCTCCTGGTTTTCTGTCATGGACATGAAGGTGCCGTAATCCACCTCCGTTACCTGGGCGGACGTGAGATAGGGTGCAATCAGGGCGTTGAACAGCAGCAGAACTAGGATAACGATGCAATAATAAAACAACAACGGTCGTCTGGGCGTTTTCACTTCGTTCATAGGATGGACTCCTTCCATTTTTATCTTTATGTTATACCAAAGACTGACAGGGACGGCTATATTCACATTTTATGGTTTGTATTGACAGAATAAAACAGGCGTGCAAATTTTTTGCACCCGGCTATGCTTGTCCATACATCCATTCCTTTTTGATAGTTTCTCTTTCCTGTGGGAATTGCTATGATATACAAAAACGAAACCGCAGTCGCCATAGGCGGCTGTCCGCTGTTTACCAGGAGGGATACGAAATGAGAAGAAGATCCGGCCTCGGCTGGCTTGAGCTTATCGTGGGCGCGGTGCTGATCGCGCTGGGCCTGTTCACTCTGTTCCGTCCGAACAAGGCCATCACTGGCGCAGTGGTGCTGTATGGCATAATCGCCGTCGTCACCGGCGTGTCGGACATTGCCTTTTATGTCAAAATGGAGCGGCGCACCGGCTTCGGCCCCGCCGTGTCTCTGGTGACGGGCATATTGCAGCTTCTGGCCGGCGTTTTGCTGGTGTTCCATCCCGGCGCAGGGACGACGCTGATTTCCATCATGTTTCCCCTGTGGTTTATCGCTCACTGCATTTCCAAGCTGTCCCATCTGGACATCATCCGCATCCGAACGGACACGGCCAATTATTATCTGACCATGGTGCTGAACATCATCGGCCTGGTGCTGGGCTTCGTCATGCTCTTTAACCCCGTTCTGTCCGTGAACACCGTGGGCTTCATGGCATTCTATCTCGTCGTTCTGGGCATAGACAGCCTGACCATCGCTTTCAGTGATATATAACCTCATATTATCCCGCCCCTGTAAACTCAAAATAAACGCAAGCAGAGCAACCAGTTGCTGAGACAACTGATTGCTCTGCGCAATTATATCAACAATATCACACGGTATTTTATTCAGCCAAAAGCTCCCCGGTCAGGCGCTGGGCTTCGGCGTAGATCTTTTCCGGCTCCTCGCCGACGAAGAACTCTCCGTCCTGATACAGCACTCTGCCCGCTACCATGGTCAGACGGACGTTGGAGGGGTTGCCGGAATAGATAAGGTTTTTAAGGATGTTGTTCACCGGCTGCATATTGGGCTGGTGCAGATCAATGACAATCATGTCCGCCTGACGGCCTGTGGCAATGCTGCCGCAGGTATACAGGCCCATGGCCCACGCCCCGCCGGCGGTAGCGGCCTCCAATATGAGAGCAGGGTCGCCTGCGGCGGCGTCCTTCTCCTCCAGCTTTGCCAGGATGTTCACAAGATACATCTCCCGGAAGAAATCCAGGGCATTGTTGGAGGCGGGGCCGTCCGTGCCGATGGCCAACTTCACGCCCTTGTCCACCATCCGGCGGAGGGGGGCCACGCCGCTTGCCAGCTTCCCGTTGGAGCAGGGGTTCAGCACGGCGTACAGTCCCCGGCGGGCAAAGATGTCCAGGTCGTCGTCCGTCATCCATACGCAGTGGAAGCCGCCGCCGCCGTAGTCGTACAGGCCGCAGTTTTCGAAAAGCTGGGTGGGGGTGACGCCATACCGCTGGACGCAGCCCTGTACCTCGGAGGCGGTCTCGGAGTTGTGACACCATACGGGGGCCTTTAGGTCGTGGGCGGCCTGGGAGATAAACTTGAACATATCAAGGCTTCCGGTGTATTCCGCGTGGAAGCCGAGCTGATAGCTTATCAGCGGACTCATGTGGTTATATTTTTCGTAGTTTGTATAGACCCGCTCCCAGTTGTCCCCGGCGGACAGGGATTCGCACAGCACTACCCGGAAGCCCCAGTCAGCGGCGATGCGGGTAAATTCGTCCGTATAGTAATACATATCGAAGCAGGCGGTGATGCCGTTTGCCAGGTATTCCAGCATGGCTACCTTTGTAAACGCGCCCAGGCGCTCCGCGTTCAGCTTGGCCTCCTGGGGGAATATCTGCTGAGTCAGCCACTCCTGCAGGGGCAAATCGTCCGCTAGAGAGCGAAGAAAGGTCATGCCGGAGTGGGTGTGGGCGTTTTTGAAGCTGGGCATCAGCAGGTCGCCCTTCAGGTCGATCTGCCGGTCGAAGGCGGGGACATCTGCTTTGGCGGGGCCGACATAGGAGATGTGGTCTCCATCCACCCATACCTCGTTTTCCGTTATCGTGCTGCCCTCCAGCACGCGGCCATTGTAAAAGCGAATCATATATTTTTCTCCTTATTGCCGAACAGGGCGGCAAGCTGCCCCTCATAGGGCGGGTAAAGCACTCCCTTTTCCGTCACAATGGCGGTGATGAGGGTGTGGTCTGTCACGTCGAAGGCGGGGTTCCAGCATTTCACCCCTGCCGGAGCCATGGGCTGCGCATACCATTTGGCCCGTATCTCCTCCCCGTCCCGGTATTCGATGGGAATGTCCGCGCCGGTGGCGCAGGACAGGTCGATGGTGGAGGAGGGGAGAAGGATATACACCGGAACGCCGAAGTGCTTCGCCAGAATGGCCGCGCCCATGGTGCCGATTTTGTTGGCGGCGTCCCCATTGGCGGCCATGCGGTCGCAGCCGGCCAGCACGGCCTGTATTTTTCCCTGCTGCATGGCCAGAGCGGCCATGTTGTCGCAGATGAGGGTGCAGTCGATCCCGGCGTTTTGCAGCTCCCAGGCGGTCAGCCGCGCTCCTTGCAGCAGGGGGCGGGTCTCATCCACATAGGCTTTTATGTCCGCGCCCCGCTCCGCCGCCAGCATGAGCGGCCCCAGGCCTGTGCCGTATTCCGAGGTGGCCAGCGGCCCGGCGTTGCAGTGGGTCAGCACGGTATCCCCCGGATGGAGCAGACCCAGCCCCGCATCCGCGATGGCGCGGCACATGGCGATGTCCTCCTGGTGGATGGCAGTGGCCTCCGCCCGCATGGCGGACAGAATGGTCTCCTTCGGCTGGCCCCTCATGGCATGGGCAAGGGTGCGCATACGCTCTGCCTGGCGGGCCAGATTCACCGCCGTGGGACGGCTGGAGATGAGATAGTCGCAGTCCCTGTCCAGCGATTCAAAAAAGTCTGCCGGTTCATATTCCGTTGCCAGAACATATACGGCGTAGGCCGCGAATATGCCAATGGCCGGTGCGCCCCGCACCCGCAGGGAGCGGATGGCCTCATACAGCTCCTCCCGCGTCCGCAGATCGAGGTATATAAGCTCCCCCGGAAGCTGGGTCTGGTCGATGATACGCACCGCGCCGTCTGCGAGGGAGACGTTTTGTACGCGCTCTGTCATAGCGGTATTTTATCCATGGCGGGGATGGCGGCCCGCACCAGGGCGGAGAACCGCTCGCCCATGAGATTTCCGGCCTCCACGACCTCCTCGTGGGTCAGGGCGTGCTGGGCGATGCCCGCGCCCTTGTTGGTGATGCAGGACACGCCGCACACCCGCAGGCCCATATGCCGCGCGGCCACCGCCTCGCAGGCGGTGGACATTCCCACGGCGCTGCCGCCCATCCGTCCCAGCAGACGCACCTCCGTGGGGGTCTCAAAGCTGGGGCCGGTGAGCTGAACATATATCCCGTCTGTCAGGGGGATGCCCAGACTGTCCGCCGTGTCGTGCAGCGTCTGCCGGAGAGCGGGGTCGTATACCGCGCTCATGTCCGGGAACCGAGGGCCAAGCTCGTCCAGGTTCGGCCCGATCAGCGGGTTCGGGTAGTTTATCATAATGTGGTCGGTAATGACCATGAGGGAGGGCGTTTCCATCTCCGGGTCAAGACCGCCCGCCGCGTTGGTGAGAAACAGAGTCTTAGCCCCCAAAAGGCCCATGACGCGGGTAGGGAGGACGACGTCGTGGATGTCGAAGCCCTCGTAATAGTGAACCCGCCCCTGCATACACACTACCGGCACGCCGCCGATATAGCCGAACAGGTACCGCCCCTGGTGGCCCGGCACCGTGGACACGGGAAAGCCCGGCAGGTCTTTATAGTCCACTGCCGCCCGCACGTCCATGGTCTCCGCCAGCGGGCCGAGGCCGGAGCCAAGAATCAGCGCCAGCCGGGGCTGGAAGCCCCCGGACAGATCTGCTGCCTTATCCCGGCAGCGCAGAAGCTTTTCATAATATCCTTCCATCATGCTCAATGTCCTCCCATGGGCTGACCAAAATCGCCGTCGCCGGACAGCCCGTCCCGGCGCAGCATATTTTCAATGACGCTCACGTCGCCCGCAATATCCATGGCCTCCGCCCGATACAGCTTGTCGAGCTGCTTTTCGTAGCCGGCTACCAGGGTGTCCGCAATGCCCTCAATGTCCGATTTGGCCTTTGCCATATTCTCCCCGGTCACGCCCTGGGCCTCTATGCGGGCGTAGGAGTCCAGCAGCTTCAGGGTGGTGGGGAGGTAATAGTTCATAAAGCGCTCGATCTGCGGTTTCTTCTCCGGGTGAGCCTTCACCTCTGCGAAGATGGATTCGGTCAGCGCCTGCATCCGGCGGATTTTCTCGCTCATGACCTCGTCCTCAATCTCCACGTCCGCGTGGCGAAGGCGCTCCACATATTGCTCGTATTCCGTCTGGCTTGCCTGTCGGGCCTTTTCCTCGCGAGCGGATTTGGCCTCGTCCTCCTGGCGGTATACGTCGCGCATATCCTCAGGCCGGATGACCAGCAGGCCCCGCTGGTGGTCGATATAGGCCTGGGGGCCGAAAAAGCCCCGGTCTATCATCTCCGACAGGAGCTTTTCACCCTCCGTGTCCTTCAGACCCAGGGTTCTGATAACGTCGGCAATGCGGACGATGCCCCGCTGGCCTGTGACGGCCTGGGCCTGGCGGAACTGGGCCTCCTTCTTTCGGCCCGCGTGAGCGGAAAACAGCAGCGCCCCGCCGCCCAGTATGACGGCGATGGAGCTTAAAATGCCCCATGTGGTGTAGGCATCCAGCAGGCACACGGCGCCCAGCCCGGCCAGTATCCAGCCGAACACACGCTTGGGCCTGCCGCCCGCGTCCGCGTGGCGTATCCCGTCCGTCCCCGGCTTGGGCTGGGACGATGTTTTGGCAGGTTGGATGTTCTGCCGGGGCTGTTCTGCCTGGGTGTAGTGCGCGTTTTGGGCGCGTTGATTTGATCCGGCGGATTTTCCCTGGCCTGTAATGCTTCGCAGGATGCCCCCTGTGATGTCTGCCCCGACGGCCTTGCAGATGGTCAGCACCAGACCGATAGGAAAGCAGGCGAAGATAAGCCCCACGTCAATGACCCAGGCCAGAATATCTATGACATCATCATTCTGGCGGTTCGGCGGCGGCGTATGCGGCCCCGGCCCCGGCGAGCGGGTGTCGTAGCTGTTGCCAGAACGGTAATTATTTGAGTTGTAGTCGTTGTTATTCATAATATGTTCATTGTATCACAACTGAAGAAAAAGGAAAAGAGCTCAAAACAATAAAATCCGCCGAATATCAGCCATTCCGCTCATAGCAATCCCCCGCCGCGCCCACAGGCGCGGATGCTCGTCAAAAAATAACGGTTTGTTCAGTTTATCTCCATTGTCCAGGCGTTTGTGTAAACCGCGCCGCCGTCAAGACCGATGGCTGTTGTGATTTCTTCGATTTCTTGCCCAGCCGCTGTTATATGCTACAGCAGGCGCCGGATATAGTCAAGCGGCGGCAAATTTTTCCCGTCTTTTCAGACGGACGGTTTTGTGCTATGATGTGAATACAGTAAAATTTCAGGAGCTTTTAAAGCTCCATTTTGTATAGCGAGGGGACTATGTTCAAATTACTCAAGCAGCAGGAGGGCCATGCCCGGCGGGGGGAGCTTACCACGCCGCATGGAACGGTGCAGACCCCGGCGTTTATGAATGTGGGGACGGCGGCGGCCATCAAGGGCGGGCTTTCGGCGGCGGATTTGGAAACGGTGGGCTGCCAGATCGAGCTGTCCAACACCTATCATCTTCATGTCCGGCCAGGGGACGAGCTGATAAAATCCCTGGGCGGTCTGCATAAATTCATGACCTGGGACAGGCCCATCCTGACGGACAGCGGCGGCTTTCAGGTGTTCTCCCTGGCGGGGCTGCGGAAGATCACGGAGCAGGGCGTGGCCTTTCAGTCCCATGTGGACGGACGAAAGCTGTTCATCGGCCCGGAGGAGAGTATGCGAATCCAGGCCAATCTGGGCAGCGACATTGTCATGGCCTTTGATGAGTGTGTAAAAATACCCTCGCCCCGTGAATATTTCGAGTCTTCCTGCGCCAGAACCTATCGGTGGCTGGTGCGCTGTAAGGAGGCGCTGGCCCGGTATGACCAGGAGCTGGACGCGGTGAATCCCGGACAGATGCTTTTTGGCATTAATCAGGGGGGCATATACCACGACCTGCGGCGCGACCACATGAAGGCCATTGCGGAGCTGGATCTGCCGGGGTACGCCATCGGCGGACTGGCCGTGGGGGAGACCGCCCAGGAAATGTATGACACCATTGAGGCGGTGGAGGAGTATATGCCGAAGGACAGGCCGCGTTATCTGATGGGCGTGGGAACGCCGGGGAACATCATCGAGGGCGTCTGGCGGGGGGTAGACATTTTCGACTGCGTCATGCCCGCCCGGAACGGACGGCACGCTCACTTGTTCACCAAGGCCGGTATCATCAACCTGAAGAACAAAAAATATGCGGCGGACGAACGCCCTATCGACCCGGAATGTGGCTGCCCTGTGTGCCGCCGGTACAGCCGGGCCTATATCCGCCACCTGTTTAAGGCGGAGGAGATGCTGGGCCTGCGGCTGGCCGTGATGCACAACCTTTACTTCTATAATAACCTTCTTGCCGAGATTCGGACGGCCCTGGAGGCGGGAACTTTTGCCGCCTATCGGGCAAAATATGTGAATCTTCTTGACACGAGGATATAATTAATTTTATAATAGAAGCAATATTTTTGGAGGTACAACAAATGAAACTTAACCGCCTTTCCAGGGCTGTCGCTCTTATTCTCCTGGCCGCGCTGGCCGTCTTTACGCTTGCGGGCTGCACCACCACCGATACTACCACCACGGATAGCACTTCCTCCGGCGGAGCCAGCATGATCATCATGCTTGTGGTTCTGATTGCAGTGTTCTACTTCTTTATGATCCGCCCGGAAAACAAGAAGAAAAAACAGGCACAGGAGATGCGGGACAGCCTCTCCGTCGGCGATGAGATTACCACCATCGGCGGCATCGTGGGCAAAATTGTCAGCGTCAACGACAAGTATGTGGTATTCGAGACCGGCGAGGATCGGGTTCGTATGCAGGTGACAAAGTGGGCTATCAGCAGCAACACCAAGCAGACCGAGCAACCCCAGTGATCTGAGTTTCGGCAAATAATCCGGCCCCCTTGGGCATAAGCTTTATCAGCTTATTTCCAAGGGGGTCTTTTTATATGTCCAAGCTGAAGAAGATGAGCTTTCCCGCAGCGGCGTCGCTGGGTGTGGCCGGTGCGCTGCTGCTGACGGCGGTGCTGCTGCTGGTTTTTGCCGCCCTCATCCACCGGGAGGTTCTGGGGCAGGAGTGGGGCTGGCTGTGCGCCGTGGCGTCCGCCGGACTTTCCATATGCGCCGCTACGGTAGCCGTAGCCCGCAGCCGGGGGCGTCAGGCCCTTGCCATCGGCGTGGCCATCACCCTGGGTTATGTTGCCCTGGCAGCCCTGCTGTGCGCCATGGGAGGCAGCAACTCCGCCTTCGGCATATGGCTGGCGCGACTGACCGTCGGGGCCGTTGCGGGCGCTTTGGCCGGGGCGATGTTGTCGATTCGTCAAAATGCACATCGGGAAAAGCGGAGATAAGGGGAGATGATAACTAATTGTATTTAATATGCCAAGACCCTATAAGAAGTTACAAAAATACAAAATATCGTAATCAATTGTAACTTTTGATACAAGAAATGGGGAACTACTGAAAAATCAAGAAAATAAAAATTACGCAAATTGCAAGTGCAAGTTGGACACTCGGTAGAATGAATTTATGAACCTTG
>JAJQCH010000049.1 GCA_021202795.1 Oscillospiraceae bacterium | reverse complement strand
ACTCTATTGAAGCTTTTCGCGGATGTGTTCAACTTGCACTTGCAATTTTCGTAGAATAAAGTGTCAGATTAGATTTTGTAATACCTGCAACGAATAGGGGTGATACGATTGGCAGAGGAATATGCGGTACAAATGGTGGACATCACCAAGACCTTCGGGGCCGTGATCGCGAACGACCGGGTGCATCTGGAGCTGAAAAAGGGGGAGATTCTCTCTCTTTTAGGAGAAAATGGAAGCGGCAAGACCACCCTGATGAATATGCTCTCCGGCATTTACTTCCCGGACAGCGGCCACATTTTTGTGGACGGGCAGGAGGTGACGATCGCCTCCCCTCACGACGCCTATACCCTGGGCATCGGCATGGTGCATCAGCACTTCAAGCTGGTGGACGTGCTGACGGCGGCGGAGAACATCGAGCTGGGTCTGCCAGGGAAGCTGGTGGTGGACAAAAAGGCCATCGCCCAGCGGATTCGGGAGATCTGCGACCGCTACGGCTTCGTGGTGGAGCCGGAGAAGAAGGTCTACGATATGTCCGTGTCGGAAAAGCAGACGCTGGAAATCGTCAAGGCCCTTTACCGGGGGGCCAACGTTTTGATACTGGACGAACCCACCGCCGTACTGACCCCTCAGGAGACGGAGCGGCTGTTCGCCGTCATGCGGAACATGAAGGCGGACGACAAGAGCATCATTATTATCACCCACAAGCTCCACGAGGTGCTGGAGATCTCCGATCGGGTGGCCGTGCTGCGCAAGGGTCTCTACGTGGGAGATATGGCGACCGCCGGGGCGGACACCCAGACCCTGTCCGACATGATGGTGGGCCGGGCCGTGAATCTGAACATCGACCGGGCCGCGCCGGAAAACCCCGTCCGTCGTCTGGAGCTGCGCCACCTGACCGTGAAGGACGCGGACGGGGTGCTGCGTCTGGACAATATAAACCTGGACGTAAACGGCGGGGAGATATTGGGCGTGGCCGGTATCTCCGGCTGCGGCCAGAAGGAGCTTTTGGAGGCCATCGCCGGGCTTCAGGACACGGAAGACGGCAGCAGCGTGAAATACTTCCCCCAGGGTCCGGACGGCCCGTCGGAGGAGCTGATCGGCCAGAACCCCCGCACTATCGCGGACATGGGCGTCCGCCTGGCCTTCGTGCCGGAGGATCGCCTGGGCATGGGCCTTGTGGGGAGCATGGATCTCGCGGACAACATGATGCTCAAAAGCTATCGGGAAGGCCGGGGGGCCTTTACCGACCGCAAGCCGCCCCGCAAGCTGGCGGAGGATGTAGTGGAGGAGCTTGAGGTGGTCACACCCAGTATATCCACCCCCGTGCGCCGTCTCTCCGGCGGAAACGTGCAGAAGGTTCTGGTGGGCCGGGAGATCGCCGCAAACCCCACGGTACTTCTCAGCGCCTACGCCGTCCGGGGCCTGGACATCAATACCTCCTATACCATCTATCGGCTTTTGAACGAACAGAAAAAGGCCGGGGTGGCCGTGCTGTATGTGGGCGAGGATCTGGACGTGCTGCTGGAGCTGTGCGACCGAATCGCCGTCCTGTGCGGCGGGCGGCTCAGCGGCATATTGGACGCCCGCACCGCCACTAAGGAGCAGGTAGGCTTTATGATGACAAATGTGGCCGACGCTGGCCGGGAGGAGGGCAAGGCATGAAAACTTCACGTGAGCCGCTGGTGCATATCGCCAAGCGGGACGGCATGGCCTGGTGGAAGGGCTGGCTGGTACGCATTGCCGCCGCTCTGCTGGCTTTGGCAGTCAGCGCCCTGTTTATCTATTCCCTGACAAAAATGAACCCCATAAAGGTATACGGGGCTATGTGGAACGGCGCCTTCGGCACCAGCAAGCGCACCTGGGTCACGCTGCGGGACACCATGATGCTCCTTTGCATCGGCGTGGGGCTGGCGCCGGCCTTTAAAATGCGCTTTTGGAACATCGGGGCCGAGGGTCAGGTGCTGGTGGGCGGCTGCGCCACCGCCGCCGTGATGATCTACTGTCCCGGTCTTCCCACCTGGGCAATACTTCTCATCGGCATTGTGGTCAGCCTGATCGCCGGGGCCGTCTGGGGCATTATCCCCGCCGTATTCAAGGCCCGCTGGAACACCAACGAGACCCTTTTCACCCTGATGATGAACTATATCGCCATCCAGCTTACCTGCTTTCTGGTGGCCAAATGGGAAAACCCCTACGGCTCCAACACCGTGGGCATCATCAACCAGTCCACCAAGGCGGGATGGTTTCCCGCTCTGTTCGGTCAGCAGTACGGCTGGAATATCGTGCTGGTGCTGGCCGTCACCGTGGCAATGTATCTCTACCTCAAATACTCCAAGCACGGCTATGAAATCGCCGTGGTGGGCCAGAGCGAGAACACCGCCCGCTATGCAGGCATCAGCGTGAAGCGGGTCATCGTCCGCACCATGGCCCTCTCCGGGGCCGTATGCGGCATGGCTGGATTCGTGGCCGTGGCCGGGGCCAGCCACACCATCTCCACCAGCACCGCCGGAGGCCGGGGCTTTACGGCCATCATCGTGGCCTGGATGGCAAAATTCAACACCTTCGTCATGATCCTCATCGCCCTGCTGCTGGTGTTCCTGGAAAAGGGCGCCACCCAGATCGCCTCCCAGTTTAACCTCAACGACTACGCCTCCAACGTAGTCATGGGTATTATTCTGTTTTTCCTGCTGGGCAGCGAGTTTTTCATCAACTACACCGTCCACTTCCGCCGGCGTGAAAAGGAGGCAAAAGCATGACAAGCCTTATATCTCTTCTGAACAACGCCGTCATCTTCGGCACCGTGATCCTCTATGGAGCTATCGGCGAAATCATCACGGAGAAATCCGGCAACCTGAACCTGGGCGTGCCGGGCATCATGTACCTGGGCGGCATCGCGGGCCTGGCCACCGCCTTCTATTATGAAATGCTGGCAGCGAACCCCATCGGCATCGTCAGTCTGCTGCTGAGCTTTATCGCCGCGTTTCTGGCCGCAGCCCTGGGAGGGCTTATCTATTCCTTCCTGACCATCACTCTTCGGGCCAACCAGAACGTCACCGGCCTGACCCTGACCATCTTCGGCGCGGGGCTTGCGAACCTCTACGGCGGCAGCCTGAACAAGCTGGCCGGAGGCGTGGGACAAATCAGCGTCTCTCTGACCTCCCGCACCTATCGGTTCTATTTCTCCGGCCTGGCAAACCTTGGCGTGCCGGGAAAGCTGCTGTTTTCCTATGGCTTTATGGCTTATCTCGCCATCATCATCGCCCTCATAGCGAGCTGGCTTTTAAACCGCACCCGCGTGGGGCTGAATCTGCGGGCCGTGGGAGAGGATCCCGCCACGGCGGACGCCGCCGGTATCCACGTCACCAAATATAAATACCTGGCCACCTGCATCGGCGCGGGCATCTCCGGCCTGGGCGGGCTGTACTACTGCATGGACTACATCAAAGGAACCTGGACGACGGACAGCACCATCGAAGCCCTTGGCTGGCTGGCCGTGGCTCTGGTCATCTTTGCCACCTGGAAGCCGGCGCGGGCTATCTGGTCGGCCTATCTCTTCGGCATCCTCTACTGGGCCTACAACTACATCAGCGGCCTGACCAGAGCCAGTATAGAGCTGTTTAAAATGCTGCCCTACGTGGTCACAATCGTCGTGCTGATTGTTGTCAGTATGCGCCACTCCAAGGAATCCCAGCCTCCGGAAAGCTTGGGGCAGAGCTATTTTAGAGAAAAACGATAAATCAAAAAAGGAACGAAGCAGATTGGACTTTCAGAGTATTTTCTTCGACCTGGACGGGACGCTGACGGACTCGGCGCCAGGCATCACCAACGCTATTATCTACGCCCGGAAAAAATGGGGCCTGCCCACAGGCCCCCCGGCGGACTATTACAAATTTATCGGCCCCCCTATGCCCCAGAGCTTTCAGGACTACTGGGGCTTTTCCCGGCCTGACGCGGAGCGTTTTCTGGCCGATTACCGGGAATACTTTATGGAGAAGGGCCTGTTTGAAAACAGCGTCTACGAGGGCATCCCCGCCCTGCTCCAGGCCCTGAAGGAGCGGGGCCGCCGCCTGTTCATCGCCACCACCAAGCCCACGGAGTCCTCTGTCCGCATCGCGGAGCGGTTCGGCCTAGCCCCCTATTTTGAGCTGATTTCCGGCAGCGACCCAACGCGGGACAACACCAAGGCGGACGTGATCGCCTACGCAAGAGATACCTGCCAGGTGGATATATCCCGCGCCGTCATGGTGGGCGACCGCCGCCACGACGTAGAGGGAGCCAGAGCCTGCGGCATCGACTGTATCGGCGTGACCTACGGCTTTGGCAGCCGTCAGGAATTGGAAGAAGCCGGCGCAAAATGGATTGTCGATTCCGTTTTTTCTCTTGCGACACTGCTTCTAACATGATATTATAATAGTTGGGCTTCAAAAAGCGAGCCTCTGATAGAAATTAAATTTTGAAAGGATGTGACAGCACAATGGATGCAGGCAACAGTACCGGCACAAAACGAGGGCGACGGCGGCGGGCATCCATTGCCCGCTGATACACACCCCCTTTGTGTCTTACTCCTGCCTGAGCGGAGCAATCCGCAGGGCTGGGCTATGCCCGGCTTGGGAGCAATCCCAGACTTAAAAAAGGAGGAAGAACAATGGCTGAACGCAGTATAACCCTGGAAGCGACCATCAGCGCCCTGGCGGAGCAGAAAAAATATCCCGCTCTGCGGGATATTCTGGTGACGATGAATCCCGCGGACGTGGCTGCATTGTTTGACGAACTGGAGGAGCATACCCTCCCCCTTCTGTTCCGGCTTCTGCCAAAGGACCAGGCGGCGGAAACCTTTGTGGAGATGGACGCCGACACCCAGGAGCTTTTAATTCGCGGCTTCTCCGACAGCGAGCTGAAGGAAGTCGTAGACGAGCTGTATGTGGACGACGCGGTGGATCTGGTGGAGGAAATGCCCGCCAACGTGGTCAAGCGCATATTGCGCCAGGCGGACGCGGAGACCCGCAAGCTGATAAACGAAATTCTCAAATACCCGGACGACTCCGCCGGCTCCATCATGACCACAGAGTTTGTAGACCTGCGGCCTACCATGACGGCGGCGGACGCCATCAAGCACATCAAGCGCACCGGCGTGGACTCGGAAACCATCAACACCTGCTATATCACCGATAACGGCAAAAAGCTCATAGGCGCCGTGTCCATCCGGGCCATCATCCTGGCGGAGGATGAGGAGCCAATGGCAGACGTCATGGAGGATAACGTCATCTCCATCGGCACCCTGGCCGACCAGGAGGAGGCCGTCTCCATGTTCACCAAGTATAACTTCACCGCCCTGCCGGTCGTGGACGGAGAGGGCCGTCTGGTGGGCATCATCACCGTGGACGACGCCATGGACGTCATGGAGACGGAGGCCACAGAGGACATCGAGATCATGGGCGGCGTCACTCCTATCGACAAGCCCTATCTGAAAACCAGCGCCTTCCAGTTCTGGAAAAGCCGTATTCCCTGGCTGATGCTGCTGATGATTTCCGCCACCTTCACGGGCATGATTTTAAATCACTTTGAGGACGCCCTGGCCGCCGTGACGGCCCTGACGCTGTTTATCCCCATGCTGATGGACACCGGCGGAAACTCCGGCTCCCAGTGTTCCGTCACCGTGATCCGCGCCCTGTCCCTGGGGGATTTGTCCTTCTCGGACATCGTCTCCGTCATCTGGAAGGAGATCCGCGTGGGCGTTCTCTGCGGCGTGAGCCTCGCGGTGGTGGCCTTTGGAAAAATCATGCTCATCGACCACCTGCTACTGCATAACGACGGCGTAACCGTTATGGTGGCCCTGACCGTATGCCTGACGCTGGCGCTGGTGGTGCTGGTGGCCAAGATCGTGGGCTGTATTCTGCCCATGCTGGCGGATAAGCTGGGCTTCGACCCGGCGGTGATGTCCAGCCCCTTCATCACCACCATTGTAGACGCCTTGAGCCTGCTGATTTATTTCTGCATCGCCCAGCAGCTTTTGCAGCTATAAGCGGTTGCCTTGACAACAGCCGCATCCCTGTGCTATCATGCAGAGACGGTATAAACCCTCATTGCTTTGGAAGGAGGCGGTATTATGGCTTTGAATGCCACCCAGCGGCGTATTCTGGGCGAAGCCAAGCGCATGGTGCGCTCAGAAAAGCTTGCCGATTTCATGAACGATTACAAGAGTTATTTCCACCGCCGATCCACGGGCTATTATGACGACAGGCTGGTGTATATCACCCGCTGGCTCGTGAACGACGAGCAGCAGCACATAGACGACTACTACAATCGAAGATAAAAAAGGGCTGTATCAAAACCGGTGGGTTTTGATACAGCCCCCCGTTTATACGGACGGGGCGGGTCTTTTGTCCGCTGAGCTTCGTTGCGGCTCCTCGACGTACTGATGTACGCCTTCGTCGGCCCGCCTCGTCAGCGAACAAAATCCCTCGCCCTGCATTGTCTTACAGGAGTTAACCAGCGCGGGGCCTTTGGCCCCTGCTGGTATATGTATAACAGGAGGACAATTTATGGCTACCATTGCTGTCATTGGGGGCGGGGCCTCTGGGATGGCGGCGGCGCTGGCGGCGGCGGAGAGCCTGGAAAACCGGGTGCTGCTGCTGGAGCGGCAGAGCCGCGTGGGGCGCAAACTGGCCGCCACGGGCAATGGCCGCTGCAACCTTTCAAACGACCAGGCCAGGCCTCCCCACTACCACGGGGGCAACCCGGATTTTGTGCTGCCCGCCCTGACCCGCTTCGGCGTGGGAGAGACACTGGACTGGTTCGCCGGACTTGGTCTGGCCGTTCGGAAGGAGGCGGGAGGCCGCATTTATCCTCTGACGGACACCGCCGCCAGCGTGGTGGACGTGCTGCGCTTGGCCCTGGAGGACAGGGGCGTGGAGCTTATGTGCGGCTTCACCGTGAAGGACGCCCGCCGGGAGGGAAATCGGTTTCTCCTGGAATCCACTCTGGGGGAGGACGTGACCTGCGACAGGCTAATTATCGCCTGCGGCGGCGCAGCGGGGGAGCGCCTGGGCGGCTCCCGCTCCGGCTATGAGCTTCTCCAACTGTTCGGCCACAGCAGCACGGCCCTTCACCCCTCCCTGGTGCAGCTTCGCACGGAAAACACCTGGGTTCGACCCATGAAGGGCGTGCGCACTCAGGCCCACCTGACCCTGGAATACCGGGGCCGTACCCTGGCTCAGGGGGCGGGGGAGGTACAGTTTGCGGAATACGGCGTCACCGGCCCGGCGGTGTTCGACCTCTCCCGTGCCGCCGCCGTCATGGGAGAGGGAGGTCTTCTGGTTCTGCGGCTCCTACCGGAGCTGACGGAGGGAGATATTCTCGCCTACATGACGGAAAAACGGGACAGCTTTGCAAACTACAAGGCGGAAAATCTCCTGACTGGGGCGCTGCACAACGCCATTGCCCGCACCGTTCTCCGCCGGGCGGAGATTCCCCTGGAGACCCGGCTGTGGGCCTTGTCTGACCGGGCGCTGGAACAGATCGCCGCCGTCATCACCCGGTTCGAGCTGCCTCTGCTGGGGACTTTGGGCTTCGACGCCGCCCAGGTGACAGCCGGAGGCGTGGAAACGGCAGGCTTCGATCCCCACACCATGGGAAGCCGTCTGGTTCCCGGCCTCTACGCCTGTGGGGAGGTGCTGGACGTGGACGGAGACTGCGGGGGCTATAATCTGCAATGGGCCTGATCCAGCGGGCGAATGGCGGGTCTCGCCGCCGGGGGAATGTTATGATACGACTGCGAAATGTCAGCCTGCCCCTGGATGGGGACGAAGCAGCCCTGAAGGCTGCGGCGGAACAATCTCTGGGAGGCAGTGTTCGGAGCCTGACCGTTGTACGACGGGCGATAGACGCGCGAAAAAAATCGGACGTGCATTTTGTATATACCCTGGACGTGTCCATGAAAAACGAGGCCACCGCCCTGGCCCGGTGCCGGGACGCGGCCCCTGCGCCAGAGGGGTTGTGGCACCCCCCTGCCTTTGCAGGAAGCCTGGACAGCCGCCCCGTCGTGGTAGGCTTTGGGCCGGGAGGAATGTTCGCCGCCCTCATGCTGGCCCTGGCCGGTCTGCGGCCCATCGTGCTGGAACGGGGCGAGGCGGCGGAGGCCCGGACAGAAAAGGTTTCCCGCTTGCGGGAAACCGGCCAGCTCGACCCGGAGTCCAACATTCAGTTCGGGGAGGGGGGCGCCGGGGCCTTTTCTGACGGCAAGCTCTCCACCGGAGTAAAGGATCGGCGCATCCCCTGGATACTGACCCAGCTTGTAGAGGCAGGCGCTCCGGCGGATATACTGACGGACGCCAAGCCCCATATCGGCACAGACCTGCTTCCCGGCGTGTGCGCCGGAATCCGGCGGCGCATCATTGCCCTGGGGGGCGAGGTGCGGTTTTCCACCAGGGTCACGAGTCTCGTGGCGGAAAATGGCCGCCTGACGGCGGCGGAGACGAACCGGGGTCTTGTCCCCAGCCGGTCGCTTATCCTTGCCTGTGGTCACAGCGCCAGGGATACATTTGAAATGTTATGTAAATTCAATATCCCTCTGTCCCCCAAGCCCTTCGCCATGGGCGTGCGCATCGAGCATCTCCAGCGGGACATCGACAAGGCCCAATACGGCCCCTTCGCAGGCCATCCAAAGCTGCCCGCCGCCGATTATTCCCTGGCCTGCCAGCTTTCAAACGGGCGGCGGTGCTATACCTTCTGTATGTGTCCCGGAGGAGAGGTCGTCCCCGCCGCCAGTGAGGAGGGGCGGGTCTGCACCAACGGGGCCAGTCCCAGCAAACGGAATTATGTAAATGCAAATGCGGCTCTGCTGGCCGCCGTATCACCGGCGGATTTTCCTTATTCCGGCGTACTGAGCGGTATGCAGTGGCAGCGTGCCATTGAGCAGGCTGCCTACGACGCCGCAGGGGGCGGTTATCTGGCCCCCTGTCAAACGGTGGGAAGCTTTCTCACCGGCGGGGTGACGCCCATCGGTGGCGTCTCGCCCTCCTACGCCCCAGGTGTGCGGGAGCTGAATCTGCACAGCATCCTCCCCGCCTGTATAGGGGATACCATTGCAGAGGCCCTGCCTATATTCGGCCATAAGCTCCGAGGCTTTGACGAAGCGACGGCAGTGCTGACCGGGCCGGAGACCCGCTCCTCCTCCCCCGTGCGGATAGACCGGGGCGACGATATGCAAAGCCCCGGCCTGCGGGGCCTCTACCCCTGCGGCGAAGGCGCCGGCTGGGCCGGAGGCATCATAAGCGCCGCCCTTGACGGTCTCCGCTGTGCCCAGGCTCTGCTGCAGGAGTTGGAAAAAAATACTACCCGATAAAAATTTTTTATCGGGTAATCATATTGTGTCCTTATTCAGTTGCGCCATCGATGATGGCGCTTTTTTACGCGCCGTGGGAGCGGCGGGAGCGGGGAGCGCGTACCTTTTCCGTAACGGCCGCGGTGACGGCGGGGAGGTCTTTTTGCGCCTGAATGGCAAGCTGCTGCTGGCGGCGAAGGAAGCGCCGGAGCTGTTTTTTGTGCTGGCACAGCTTTTCGTGGCAATTCACGCATTTCAGGCTCTGGTTGGTGGCCTCATAAAATCGCTCCGGGTGCAGGCGGAAGGTCATCTCCCACCGAATCAGCAGTACCAGGGCCAGGGCGCACAGGCTCCAAGTGTAAACGCTCCTGATGAATACCAGGGGTGTAAACATCATGGCGTAGTCCCAGTTATATATCCGGCAGCTACCGCAGCATTTGTTTTTCATAAACCAGGTTTGAAAGGGACAGAAAAACAAAATGCAAATCATATCGCACACAGAATAGGTCAGGCCGATAATGATCATAAGCATCTCGTCCAGAACGGAAACCGCATACAGCACGCCCAAAACAGCGTTCATGCCGATCCAGACGACGGCCACAACCAGGGTAGAGCGATTCCGCTTTTCCGGGAGCTGACCACCCTCCTCCGGGATATAATTTTTGGTGAACTGCTTTTGGCAGCCCATGCTCTCTATGGAGGAGGGGAAGAAACGTAAGATCATCTCCACCGCGAACACCAGCCAGATCACCGTCAGCACCGCCCTGCCTCTGGTCAGCTCTGCCAGCAGGCCGGAACCGGTTCGCACCCGCTGAAAGATATACAGCGCCACCGCTATCAGAAGCAGACAGCTCCGATAAACCAGCTTGGCATAGTGGAGCATACAGGTATTGGATAAATGCTTTGCGTTGGACATCGGGATTCCCTTCTGATGATAAAATTTCTCTATATTGTGTCTTGCCGTTCTGCTGGTTATTATACCACACTTCTCCGTCCAACGAGCAGATTTCTTCAGAAACTTTTTGTGAATTTTTCTCCTATATGCAAAGCGGAGGCAGTCATGAACCGCCTCCGCCCCATCGATAGCAGGCGTTAAATCACATAATCGTTCCCCACATTGGCATTGGCGCGATCCAGAAGATCCTGGAGCGTAATGCCTTCCAGATATTCAGTGATCACCTTATAAAGGCCGTCCCACATCTCCACGGTGGAGCAGGTGGCGCAGTGTTCGCATTGGTTGGGGCTTTCATCCAGGCACTCCACCGGGGCCAGACTGCCCTCCACAAGCCGCAGTATCTCCGCCAGGTTATACTCTCTCGGCTCCCTGGCAAGGCGATAGCCCCCCTGGGGGCCTCGTATGCCCTTGACATAGCCCGCCCGGCTCATGACGGTGACGATCTGCTCCAGGTATTTCTGACTCAGATCCTGCCGGGCCGCCACGTCCTTCAGGGTGACAAGCCCGCCATCGCTGTGCTGGGCCAGATCCACCATCGTTCGCAGTGCGTACCGGCCCTTGGTTGAGACTCTCATTCTGTCAGCTCCTTATATTTTATGGAATATCGCCTGCGTCCGTGCCGGAAGACAGGTCGTCCATTTGGGCCTGGATAGCGCTCTCACAGGAGCGCATGGCCAGGATGGTTTTTTCCATCAGGGTCTCCAGCGGCCAGCCCAGCATATCCGCGCCCCGCTGGATGACCTCGCGGGAGCATCCGGCGGCAAAGCCGGACTGCTTGTATTTCTTTTTCAGGCTCTTGACCTCCATGTCCATGACGCTTTTGGAGGGGCGCATCAGGGCGGCGGCCCCGATCAGGCCGGTCAGCTCGTCCGTGCCGTAAAGAACCTTTTCCATCTCATGCTCCGGGGCAATGTCCACGGTCAGAAGATACCCGTGGCTGCACGTGGCGTGGATGATGTCCTCCTCCACCCCGGCGGCACGCATCAGTTCCTGCTGTTTAATGCAGTGCTGGTCGGGATACTGCTCAAAATCCAGGTCGTGGAGCAGGCCCACCACGGCCCACTTGTCCGCCTCGTCCCCATAGCCCAGATCATTCGCAAACCAGCGCATAACGCCTTCTACGGTCAGGGCATGGCGCAGGTGGAAGGGGTCTTGATTATACCGGGTCAAAAGCGCCCAGGCGTTTTCTCTGTTCATTGGCTTATTGCTCCTCCGTTTGATATATCGTTCCGCCGCCGATCACCGTATCCCCGTCGTAGAGTACCACAGCCTGGCCCGGTGTGATAGCCCGCTGGGGCTGATCAAAGGTGACGCGAAGCACGTCCTCGTCTGTCTGCTCCGCCGTGGCCCACTGCTCCGCCTGGCGGTAGCGTACCCTGGCCCGGCAGCGAACCGGCTCCGTCAGCCGGGGGACGGCGATAAAATTCAGGTCGTTTGCGAGCAAAGTAGCGGAAAACAGCCGCTCATTGCCCCCCAGGACAATAGCGTTGTCCTCCCGCCGCTTGGCGCAGACGTAAAGCGGCTTTTCCGCCGACACCCCAAGCCCCCGCCGCTGGCCGATGGTATAGCCGATGGCCCCCCAGTGGCGGCCCAGCACCCGGCCCGTCTCGTCCACAAAATCCCCAGGGGGATAGTCCTGGCCGGTATACTGGCGGATGAAGGCGGCGTAATCCCCGTCCGGGACAAAGCAAATGTCCTGGCTGTCCCGCTTGCGGGCGTTCAAAAGCCCCTGCTCCGCCGCCAGAGCGCGGGCTGCTTCCTTGGTCATGTCTCCCAGGGGGAAGCGGGTGTGGGCGAGCTGCTCCTGAGTCAGCATATACAGCACATAGCTTTGATCCTTGGCGGTATCCAGCCCCTTTTTCAGAAGCCAGCGCCCCTCCGGCCCCTGCTCCACCCGCGCATAATGGCCGGTGGCGATGGTATCGCAGCCCAGGAGTCTGGCCCGGTCATACAGACTGCCAAACTTCAGATAGCGGTTGCAGTCAATGCAGGGATTGGGCGTTCCCCCCTCCTCATAGACCTGCACGAACCGGCGGATGACGTTCTCGTCAAACTGGGCCGTGTAGTCAAAAACATAATAGGGAATACCCAGACGGCAGGCGGCAGAGCGGGCGTCGGAAACGTCGTCCAGGGAGCAGCAGGTTTTCTCAGCCTTGGTCTCTCCTGAAAACAGCTTCATGGTGACGCCACTGCAGTCGAAGCCTTCCCGCTGCATGAGCAGGACGGCCACGCTGCTGTCCACTCCGCCGGACATGGCCACCAGAGCCTTTTTCCCTGCCGCATCGACGCTGTCAGGGGTTGTCGGCGTGGACATCGTTCAGGTGGCAGGCCGCGCACTCCCCCTCCTTCAGGGTCTCCGGGTCATAGGCAATGCCGTTTTTGTCATAATAATCCTTCACGGCGGCCTTCACCGCCTCCTCCGCCAGCACGGAGCAGTGGAGTTTGTGGGCGGGCAGACCGTCCAGCGCCTCCGTCACCGCCTTGTTCGTCAGAGTCAGCACCTCGTCGATGGGCTTTCCCTTGATCATTTCGGTAGCCATGGAGGAGCTGGCGATGGCGCTGCCGCAGCCGAAGGTGATAAAGCTCACGTCGGAAATCCGCTTTTCCTCGTCTACCTTAATATACATCCGCATGATGTCGCCGCACTTGGCGTTTCCCACCTCGCCGATGCCGTCGGCGTCCTCCATCTTTCCCACGTTCCGGGGATGCTGGAAATGATCCATAACCTTATCGCTGTAAAGAGCCATTTTGCTTTTCTCCTTTCTTATATCTGATGGGGCAGGACGCCCCGCTCCAGCTCGTCCCACACGGGGGACATATTCCGCAGATATTCCACCACCTCTGTCACGGAGGCGATGATGTGGTCGATTTGCTCCGCCGTCACATCCGCCGAAAGACTCAGGCGGAGGCTGCCGTGAGCCACCTCATGGGGCAGTCCCAACGCCAGCAGCACATGGCTGGGATCCAGGGAGCCGGAGGTGCAGGCGCTACCGGAGGAGGCGGCGATGCCCTTGTCGTCCAGGAGCAGCAGCAGGCTCTCCCCCTCGATGCCCTCAAAGCAGAAATTCACCGTGCCAGGTACCCGCTTTTCCCGGTCTCCGTTTAGGCGGGAATGGGGGATTTTGGAAAGGCCCTCGATGAGCCTGTCCCGCATGGCGGAAAGATGAGTCATATCCGCCTCCTGGGTCTCCAGGGCCTCGTTCAGGGCGGCAGCCATGCCCACGATGCCGGGGATATTTTCCGTGCCGCCCCGCTTGCCCCGCTCCTGCTGACCGCCCTCAATGAGAATGGAAACCGGTATGCCCTTGCGGACATACATGGCCCCCACGCCCTTGGGCGCGTGGAATTTGTGGCCGGAGAGGGACAACATATCGATGTTCATATCCTGCACATCCACGGGGATGTGGCCCACGGCCTGCACGGCGTCGGTGTGGAACAAAACACCCTTTTCCCGGCAGACTGCGCCGATCTCCCGGATGGGCTGAACGGTGCCGATCTCGTTATTGACAAACATGACCGTGACCAGAGCCGTGTCCTCCCGGATGGCGGCAGCCACGTCCTCCGCCGTCACGACGCCGTTTTCGTGAACGTCCAAGAGGGTGATGTCATAGCCCTGCTTTTTCAGCCTGTCCAGGGTGTGCAGCACCGCGTGATGCTCAAAGGCCGTGGAGATGATGTGCTTCTTCCCCTTCCGGGCGCCGATCTGGGCGCCGGTCAGAATGGCTTGATTATCCGCCTCGCTGCCGCCGGAGGTGAAATAAATCTCCTTGTGGTCGGCGTGAATGGCGGCAGCTACATCCTCCCTGGCCTGCTGCAGAAGCTCTGCCGCCTTCTGTCCCGGCGTGTGGAGAGAGGATGCGTTGCCGTAAAACTCCCGAAAACAGGGGAGCATGGCCTCCAGAGCCCGCTGACTCACCTGGGTGGTAGCGGCATTGTCCGCGTATACATACATAAAATCGCCTCGCGTTCTTGATAATTTCTATAGGATTTTCCTTATCCTTGAGGCCAGTATATCACAATTCCCTATAAAGTCAATAGGAAATATGCCCGTCCGCAAAATTTTTCCTGCACCCAGGTGGGTTTTTGATGTCCATCCCCTGAAAATACCCCTAACTTTCACAAAGGCAGCCATCATGGATGGCTGCCTTTGTGGCGCGAAGCGCAAAATTCGTATTGCGGTATGGTTTTTACTGGGCCAGCGGCTCCACAGTCAGGGTTCCATCCTCGTTTTCGGTGACTGTGCCGTTGACGGTGCAGCCCTCACCGATGGTCAGGCTGTTGATGATGCAGGTGCCGGTGACGTTCCAGACCGCGCCGTTTTCGAGCGTGACCTCGATTTGGCCGATGCCGTTATAGGCCACAGTGTTCAGCACACGACCGGAGGTCAGATAATCATAGGTGTTCTCCTCCGTGCCGTCTATGGGCTGGCCGTCCTTATTGAAGAAGAACTGGCCGACGATGGCGTTGCCGTCCGCGTCGCAGTGCTGGGCGTAGCTGGTGGAGATAACGCCGGTGATGGTGCTGTTGTCCAGGGTGATGGCCACGATGGAGGTCGTCCAGGTGGACAGATAGCTGGTGCTGCCGTCATAGGTATCCTTGGTAGTGGTATTGTTGCTGCTGCCGGTGGAGTTATAGATGTCGCCGGTCAGGTCGGAGTCTTTGATGGTGACGGTCTTGACGGTGCCTGTGCTGGAGGATTCGCCGGAGGCGTCGCTGCTAGCGGAATCGCTGGAGTCGGCCTGATTCGCCAGATATTCCTCATAGGTCAGATCCAGGATGTCCATCTCCAAGTCGTTGGCGTCAGTACCCACGTCGTCGTTATCCATGAACTGGAACAGTACGCCGCCCCAGGCGTTATCCTTCGTCCAGGAAACGGTGATGTCCTCCACAGTGATGTCCACCGCGCCGGTGGATTTCACGGTGAACAGATAGTCCGCGATGTCAAAGTCGGAGTGGCTGACTACCATGGTATAGGCGGAGCCATGGCTCATGAAACCGGTTCGGTCAGACCAGCCGTAGCCGCGCTGGGTATCGGAGCTGGTGAAGTCGAAGGTGCCGCCGGTCAGGATGGCCAGATAGTCGGGGGCATAGAACTGGCAGCCGTAGAAGTTGTCGTCAAAGCCGTCGCAGTAGGTGATATAGCCGCTGCCCTCGGTGGTGTCGTAGACGTTGATGTAATAGGTCTCGCCGTTTACGGTAGCCGTTACCTCGGCGTTCTCCTCGTCTGTCACCTCGCCGATGATGCCAATGGTGTCCGTGCCGTTCAGCGTGCCGCTGCCGGAATCGGTGGAAAGCACCGCCCAGGCGTTGCTGACGGCCAGGCTGTCATAAAAGCTCAGGGTAGCCTGCCCATAGCAGATGCAGGCGCGCATACTGCCGTAAAGGCCCAGGGCCAGCGGCACGCACTGGAGCATGGGGGCGCTGTAGTTGCTGGTGTAGTTGTCGTTATAGTAATAATAATGGGTGCCGGAGCCGAACATACTCTCGTAATCCTCGGCATAATACTCGCCGGAGATGCCGTAAGCCTCGATCTCCTCGTCGGTCAGCGGCTCGTCCGCGATGATGAATTTGTCATAGGAATAGGCTGTGAAGCCGTATTCCTCCGCCGCCTCGGTAGCCAGCACTACGGTGTCGTACACGTCCACCACGGAGCTGCCGCCGGCCCAGATGCCGTCATGCAGGGGGCCTTCCGTGACAACGGTGACACCCTGGATGTCCACCTCCGCGCTGCCGGCAACGGAAATAACCGTACCCCAGCCGCCGTTGGTGCCGAAGTCGTTGCCGCCCAGGCCGGCGGAGTTGATGGTCACATCCTGGATGGTGTGGTGGGAGCCGTCCTCGTTATAGATGTAAATGCCGGAGATATAGCTGGCGTCGATGTTGATTTCGCCGCCGGTGATACCCTCGTCGGTGATTTCCGCATCCCCGGATACCGCCGCCGGAATGGAACGGTCGGCCTGATATACACCGTCCTCCAGGTCAACTACGCCGGTGAAGTAGAAGTTGCCCCAGTTGGCGGAGTTCATGGACATTTCCACGGTGTCATAGTTTCCCTTGTCGATGACGTACAGCTCCGCGTCCGCCGTCCAGTTGTCCGGGTCGGCCAGGTCTACCACTGTGCCGTCTATCACCAGCACAAAGGTCTGGCTGTCCACATCGATGGTCTGGCTGGAACCGTCGGAAAATTCCACGGTCTCATACTGACTGTACAGGGCGGAATCCACATAGTTTGCGTCCTCCTCCCGCAGGGTGACAGCCGTGATGACCACAGGCTCCTCCGAGGAGGCCAGAGCCGGAACCGTCAGCGCCGTCAGCATCAGCACGGCCAGCAGCACGGCCAGAAGTTTTTTGCAGCCTTTCATAAGTTCTCCTTTCAATTTATGGGCCGCCAGACGGCGGCCATCGGTATTGTTAATTGTAGCACACACATTCTCCTTTGGCAAGGCTTCTTTTTCCCGGAAAGCTGCCAGGAAATACAATATTTTTCCCCAGGGGTATTGCAATTCTTCGGTTTGTATGGTTAAATAAATTTATATAATTATTTTTAAGGGTCGATTGTAAAATGAAGTTGAACACCTAAAAAATCCATAGCAATTGAATC
>JAJQCH010000186.1 GCA_021202795.1 Oscillospiraceae bacterium | reverse complement strand
AATCACTATGGATTTTCTTTTTCAAGTGTCCATCTTCATTATGCAATCAACCACATTTTTATGATACACCCGCCGAAGGCTTGATGCAAGCAAAAATTCATCTGCGAGGGCCTAAGGCTTGCGTTTTGTGAAATGCAGAGATCTGTCCCGGAAGGTGTGCGAGAAGAATCTATACAAAATAGACAAAATTGGTCGTCCCATGGGGAGAAAATTATCCTCCCTTGAGGAAAAGGAGGAATTGACTTTACATTTTTTCCTTTGATATAATGAAGGAAATTAAAGTGTGAGTTGGCAACCGACGGAATGCGAGTGTACGCAAAGGAGCCAATTTCATTGCAATATGCCGACCGTCTGGGCAGCTCTATTCATATGAGGGATAGGGCTGCCTTTTGCAAAAATCTTAAAAAACAATGAAATACAGGAGAGAGGGAATTTATGAAAAAAGTAGCGATTATTATGGGAAGCGACAGCGACCTGCCTGTGGCGGAGAAGGCGGCGGACACCTTGCGCCGCTATCAGGTACCCTTTGAGATGCACATTTTCTCCGCCCATCGCACCCCGGAGGAGGCCCGCGACTTTGCCCAGGGAGCCAAAGAGGCGGGCATTGGTGTGATCATTGCCGCTGCGGGCAAGGCAGCCCACCTGGCCGGAGCACTGGCCGCCAACACAACCCTTCCCATCATTGGAATACCGCTGAAATCCACCGTCCTTGACGGCGTTGACGCTCTGCTTTCAACAGTGCAGATGCCTTCCGGCATACCTGTGGCCACTGTTGCCATTGACGGCGCGGTCAACGCCGCCTTGCTGTCTATGGAGATACTGGCCCTGTCCGACGAGGGCCTTGCGGCGGCGCTGGAACAGACGCGGGCGGAGGAAACGGCCCGTGTTCTGGAAAAGAACGCCGCCATCGAGGCGAAATACAATCAATAATTCAACAAAAGATATGGAGGACGCTATCATGACGAAAACGGAACAGCTTTACGAGGGCAAGGCCAAGAAGGTCTATGCCACAGAAGATCCCCAGGTGGTCATCGTTTCCTATAAGGACGACGCCACCGCCTTCAACGGCCTGAAAAAGGGCCAGATTGCAGGGAAAGGCGCCATCAACAACCGCGTGACGAATTATCTCATGCAGCTTCTGGAGAAGGAGGGCGTTCCCACCCATTTTGTGGAGGAGCTGAACGATCGGGAGACCGCCGTGAAAAAGGTTTCCATCGTCCCTCTGGAGGTCATCATCCGCAATATCTCCGCCGGTTCCTTTGCCAAGCGCTACGGCGTGGAGGAGGGTATCGTCTTCGATGCGCCCACCATTGAATTTTCCTATAAAAACGACGATCTGGGCGATCCGCTTATCAACGAATACCACGTCCTGGCTCTGAAGCTGGCCACGCGGGAGGAGATAGACCTTATCAAGGCCCTGGCCTTCAAGGTGAACGATGTGCTGAAGGCGTTCTTTGCGGGGGTGAACGTAGACCTGGTGGACTTTAAGCTTGAGTTTGGCAAGACGGCGGACGGAGAGATCGTTCTGGCGGACGAGATCAGCCCGGATACCTGCCGCTTCTGGGACAGCACCACCCATGAAAAGCTGGATAAAGACCGTTTCCGCCGGGATCTGGGAAATGTGGAGGACGCCTACACAGAAATGCTTCGCCGTATCCTTGGCTGACGGCAGACTTATAATAGGAGATAGATGAGCAATATACATGAAGAATGTGGGGTCTGGGGCATTTTTGCCCCTGGCCGAACCAATGTGGCCGCTTCTGCCTACTATGGGCTTTTCGCCCTCCAGCACCGGGGTCAGGAGAGCTGTGGCATTGTAATAAACGACGACGGACTTTTCAGCTTCTATAAAGACGTGGGCCTTGTCAGTGAGGTGTTCAGCCGCCCTGTGCTGGAATCCCTGCCGGAGGGGAACATGGCCGTGGGCCACGTCCGCTATGGCACCACCGGCGGAAGCGGGCGGGAAAACTGCCAGCCCATTGTTGTGAACCACATCAAGGGCCGCATGGCCCTGTCCCACAACGGAAATCTGGTAAACTCCGCCGAGCTGCGCCGGGCGCTGGAGATGCAGGGATCCATCTTTCACACCTCCAGCGACACGGAGGTTATTTCCTATGTGATAACCAAGGAACGGCTCACTGCTCCCTCTATCGAGCAGGCGGTGAATCAGGCCATGTACCAGATCAAGGGGGCCTATTCTCTGGTCATCATGTCCCCGTCCAAGCTGCTGGCCGTGCGGGACGAGCATGGCTTCCGCCCCCTGTGCTACGGCGTGAGGGAGGACGGGGCCTATGTGGTGGCTTCGGAAACCTGCGCCCTGGAGGCGGTTCAGGCCCGGTTTATCCGAGACCTGGAGCCGGGGGAGATACTGGTCTTTACCAGGGACGGCGTTCAAAGCATACGGGATCACTGCGGCAAGGCTCCGAAAACCACCTGTATATTTGAGCATATCTACTTTGCCCGCTCCGATTCCGTTGTGGACGGCGTGTGCGTCCATGAGGCACGGGTTCGGGCGGGCCAGCGGCTGGCCCTGCGTCATCCTGTGGAGGCGGACGTGGTCATCGGTGTGCCGGATTCCGGGCTGGACGCGGCTCTGGGTTATGCCAGAGCTTCCGGCATCCCCTATGGAGTGGGCTTTATCAAAAACCGCTATATAGGCCGCACCTTCATCTCTCCCGGCCAGACCGCCAGGGAGGATCTTGTGAAGATAAAGCTGAACCCTGTGTCCAGTGTGGTGCGTGGCAAGCGGTTGGTGGTCATTGACGACTCCATCGTCCGGGGTACCACCAGCGCCCGCATCGTAGGGCTTTTGCGGGAGGCGGGTGCGAAAGAGGTGCATATGCGCATATCCGCGCCGCCCTTCTTGAATCCCTGTTACTATGGCACGGACATCGACTCGCGGGAAAATCTGGTGGCCTGCCATCATACGGTGGAGGAGACGGCCCGCCTCATCGGGGCGGACACCCTGGGGTATCTGCCGGCGGAGGATTTGTGCTACCTGCTGGGGAGCGATAAGGCGGAGGGCTTCTGCGACGCCTGCTTTACCAACCATTATCCCACGGAGCTACCTGCCGAGGGTGGCAAGAGCCGTTTTGAATACAAAATAAGCGAGGGGAAAGGCAGACATGAATAACAGCTACAGCGAAAGCTACGCCGCCGCCGGGGTGGACATCACCGCCGGTTATAAGGCGGTGGAGCTGATGAAGGAGCATATCGCCCGCACCACCACGCCGGGGGTCATCGGCAGCGTGGGAGGCTTCGGCGGCCTGTTCGCCCCGGATCTGACCGGCATGAAGGAGCCGGTGCTGGTGTCCGGCACGGACGGGGTCGGCACGAAGCTGAAGCTGGCCTTTTTGATGGACAAGCACGACACTGTGGGCATCGACTGCGTGGCCATGTGCGCCAACGACGTTTTGTGCTGCGGGGCGCGGCCTCTGTTCTTCCTGGACTATATCGCCTGCGGCAAAAACGACCCGGCCCGCATCGCCAGCATCGTATCCGGCGTGGCGGAGGGTTGCGTCCAGGCCGGGGCCGCCCTGATCGGCGGAGAGACGGCGGAAATGCCCGGCTTCTATCCGGCGGAGGAATACGATCTGGCCGGATTCGTGGTGGGCATTGTGGACAGGGAAAAAATGCTGGACAATTCCGCCATGAAGCCGGGAGACGTTATATTGGCTTTGCCCTCCAGCGGTGTCCACTCCAACGGCTTCTCCCTGGTGCGGAAGATATTCCATGTGGAGACGGCGGACATAAAATCCCCCTGTGCTGCCCTGGACGGGGCCTCTATCGGGGAGACCCTTCTGACGCCCACGAAGATATACATAAAGCCCATGCTGGCCCTGATGGACGCCGTCACGGTCAAGGGCGTTAGCCACATCACCGGCGGCGGCTTTTATGAAAACATCCCCCGCAGCATCAAGGCGGGGCTTGGAGCGAAGATCGAGAAATCTGCCGTGCGGGTGCTGCCCATCTTCGACCTTATCCAAAAGACCGGGAACATCCCGGAACGGGATATGTTCAACACCTTCAACATGGGCGTGGGCATGACCGCCGTGGTGGATAAATCCGACGCGGATAAGGCCATAGAGATTCTCCGGGCCAACGGGGAGAACGCCTATATTCTGGGCGAGCTTGTGGAGAGCGACCAGCGGGTGGCCTTATGCTGAAGGCCCATGTTGCCGTTTTCGTCTCCGGGGGCGGGACGAATTTGCAGGCCCTTCTGGACGCCCAGGCTGCCGGGAAAATCCCCTCCGGGGAGATCGTTCTGGTGGTGTCCAGCAGCCCCACGGCCTACGCCCTGACGCGGGCGGAGAAAGCTGGGATTCCCGTCGTGGTCTGTGACCGAAAGGAGCTGGGGAGCCAGGAGGCGTTCGAGGCCGCTCTTCTGGAAAAGCTGGAGGCGTACAAGATAGATATTATCGTCCTGGCGGGCTTTATGAGCATATTGAGCCGGGACTTTACAGACCGCTACCCGGAGCGTATGCTGAACGTCCACCCGTCCCTGATACCCGCTTTCTGCGGTCAGGGATATTATGGCCTGCGGGTGCATGAGGCGGCGCTGGCCCGTGGGGTCAAGGTCACCGGAGCCACAGTGCATTTTGTAAATGAAATACCAGACGGGGGTCGGATTATATTGCAGAAGGCCGTCCCCGTCCAGGACGGAGACACGCCGGAGGTGTTGCAGCGCCGGGTCATGGAGCAGGCGGAATGGATTCTGCTGCCCCAGGCGACAGAGCTTGTCTGCGCCCAGCTTATGAAGGGAGATAACCAATGAGTGCTGTCGAACTGTCCGCCTACCTGGGCGGCAACCCCTATCCTGGTCGGGGCATTTTCCTGGGCCGGAGTGCCGATGATAAAAATGCGGTGATTGCCTATTTCATCATGGGCCGGAGCCAGAACAGCCGGAACCGGGTCTTTGTTACCACAGAGGACGGCATCCGTACCCAGGCCCACGACCCCTCCAAAATGGAGGATCCCAGCCTTATCATCTATCACCCCGTGCGGGTGTATGAGGGTACTACCATCGTCACCAATGGCGACCAGACTGACACCATCCGGGAGCATATGGCCGCCGGTCATTGCTACCGCCACGGACTGCACACCCGCACCTTTGAGCCGGACGGGCCGAACTACACCCCCCGCATCTCCGGCGTGGTGGAGCCGGACGGGAAATACGCCCTGTCCATCCTGAAAAGCCTGGACGGCGACCCGGCCTGCTGCTGCCGGTATTTCTATGAATACGACGCCCCCAAGCCCGGAACGGGCCATATCATCCACACCTATATGGGAGACGGAAGCCCACTGCCCTCCTTCCGGGGGGAGCCGGTGATGGCGGCCCTGACCGCCCCGGACGCGCAGTCCCTGGCGGAGGAGATATGGGGCGCTTTGAACGAGGAGAATAAGGTGTCTCTGTTCGTGCAGTATATCGACCTTGCCATAGGGGAGCGGGACACGGTAATCGTCAATAAAAATCAGTGAGGAGGAAGGGCTTTGAAGGAGCTTGAACTGAAATACGGGTGCAACCCGAACCAGAAGCCGGCCTGCATTTATCTGGCGGACGGGGGAGACCTGCCCCTGACTGTACTCAACGGCAAGCCGGGGTATATCAATTTCATGGACGCGCTGAATTCCTGGCAGCTCGTCAGCGAGCTGAAGGCCGCCACCGGCCAGCCCGCTGCCGCCAGCTTCAAGCACGTCTCCCCCGCCGGGGCGGCGCTGGGAATCCCTCTGACGGAGACGGACAGAAAAATCTATTTCGTGGAGGAGGACGCCGAGCTTTCCCCCATCGCCAGCGCCTATATCCGGGCGCGGGGGGCGGACAGGCTCTGCTCCTATGGGGACTGGGCGGCCCTGTCGGACGTGTGCGACGCGGCTACGGCCCTGTACCTGAAAAACGAGGTCTCCGACGGCATTATCGCCCCTGGCTACACGCCGGAGGCTCTGGAGATTCTCAAGACCAAGAAAAAAGGCAACTACAACGTGGTGCAGATAGACCCGGCCTATGTTCCTGCGGCAGCAGAGCATAAGGAGGTGTTCGGCATCACCTTCCAGCAGGGGCGGAACAGCTATGTGCCGGACGCGGCTTCCCTGGAAAATATCGTCACGAAGAATAAAAACCTCCCCCCGAAGGCAAAGGCGGATATGCTGACGGCGCTGATCACCCTGAAATACACCCAGTCAAACTCTGTCTGCTATGTGAAAAACGGTCAGGCCATCGGCGTGGGCGCGGGTCAGCAGAGCCGCATCCACTGCACAAGACTTGCGGGAAGCAAGGCGGACAACTGGTATCTCCGCCAGTGCGAAAAGGTCTTGAGCCTGCCCTTTAAGGAGGGCATTCGCCGCCCGGACAGGGACAACGCCATCGACGTCTACACCTCCGACGAGTACGAGGACATTTTGGCGGACGGGGTCTGGCAGCAGACCTTTACCCGCCGCCCGGAGCCGCTGACGGCGGAGGAGAAAAAAGCCTTTATCGCCACCCAGTCCGGCGTGACCGTGGGCAGCGACGCCTTCTTCCCCTTTGGGGATAACGTGGAGCGGGCCAGAAAATCCGGCGTGCAGTATATTGTCCAGCCGGGGGGCAGCATCCGGGACGACAACGTCATAGAGGCGGCGGACAAATACGGAATGGTCATGGCCTTCACCGGCCTGCGACTGTTCCATCATTGAGGAGGATACAATGAAGCTGATGGTCATAGGCGGCGGAGGCCGTGAACACGCTGTTATCCGCAAGCTGAAGGAAGACCCCGCCGTGACGGAGATATACGCCCTGCCGGGGAATGGGGGCATTGCACGGGATGCCGTGTGCGTAGACATCGGGGCCAAGGACATTCCCGGCATGGTGGCCTTCGCCAAGGAGCGGGCTATTGATTTTGCCGTCGTCACCCCGGACGACCCCCTGGTGCTGGGGGCGGTGGACGCCCTGGAGGCAGCGGGCATCCCCTGCTTCGGGCCGGACAAAAAGGCGGCCATGATAGAGGGGAGTAAGGTTTTTTCCAAGAGGCTTATGGAAAAATATGGGATCCCCACGGCGACCTATCAGGTATTCACCGATCCGGCGGCGGCGCTGGACTATGTGAAGGACGCGCCCTTGCCCACCGTCGTCAAGGCGGACGGCCTGGCCCTGGGAAAGGGCGTGGTCATCGCCCAGACGCGCCAGGAGGCGGAGGACGCGGTGCGCTCCATCATGGAGGACAAAAAGTTCGGGGACAGCGGCAACCAGATTGTCATAGAGGAATTTCTCACCGGGCCGGAGGTGTCCGTTCTATCCTTTACGGACGGGAACACCGTGGTTCCCATGGTCAGCTCCATGGATCACAAGCGGGCCAGGGACAACGACCAGGGACTGAACACCGGCGGCATGGGAACGATTGCACCGAATCCCTATTACACCCCGGAGATTTCCGATCGCTGCATGAAGGAGATTTTCAAGCCCACCATCGCGGCCATGCGGGCGGAGGGCCGCCCCTTCAGGGGATGCCTGTACTTCGGCCTGATGTTGACGCCCCAGGGGCCGAAGGTGATCGAGTATAACAGCCGCTTTGGCGACCCGGAGACCCAGGTGGTGCTGCCTCTTATGGAGAGCAGTCTTCTGAAGGCCATGCTGGCTTGCCGGAATGGGACGCTGGCGGAGACGGACATTCGCTTTTCCGATGGGGCCGCCTGCTGTGTGGTCATGGCCAGTGACGGCTACCCCAGCGCCTACGAAAAGGGCTATGAGATAACGATGGACAGCGATGTGACGGCTAAGGTCTATGTAGCCGGGGCCAAGCTGGACGGAGACAGGCTTCTGACCAATGGAGGCCGGGTGCTTGGCGTGACCATGACGGCCCCCACGCTGAAGCAGGCCATCGGCGCAGCCTATGAGCAGGTGGAAAAGATTCACTTCCAAAACGCCTATTACCGCCATGACATCGGCAGCCGTGCCTTGCAGGCGCTGGAGGGCTGACAAATGGTCTATCGGGTATACGTAGAAAAGAAAAAGGGCGCGGCCCAGGAGGCGGTGGCCCTGTATAACAGTATAAGGGATTTCCTGGGCGTCCGGGAGCTGCGTATGCTGCGGCTTCTGAATCGCTACGACCTGGAAAATATCTCCCCGGAGCTGTTTCAGCGGGCGGTGAAAACCGTCCTGTCCGAGCCGCAGCTTGACGATGTGTACTACGACCAGCCGGAGGCGGCGGACGCGGTGGTGTTCGCGGTGGAATACCTGCCGGGGCAGTATGACCAGCGGGCGGATTCGGCGGCCCAGTGCATCCAGATTCTCTCCCAGGGCGAGCGGCCCGCTGTGCGGACGGCTAAGGTCTATATGCTATATGGAGATCTGACGGCAGAGCAGGTGGCGGCCATCCAGTCCTATGTCATAAACCCGGTGGAGAGCCGTATGGCGAGCCTGGAGCCGGTGGATACTCTGGAGACGAACTATGACATCCCGGAGACCGTTGTCACCCTGGAAGGATTCCGGGAGCTGGACGGCGTGGGCCTGGCCCGGTTTCTGGCTGATAATGGCCTTGCCATGGATCAGGAGGATTTGCTGTGCTGTCAGACCTATTTCCGCCAGGAGGGGCGCGACCCCACGGTGACGGAAATTCGTATGATAGACACCTATTGGTCCGATCACTGCCGCCATACCACCTTTAACACCGTCATTGACGGCGTCACCTTCGAGGACGAGCATCTTCGCAAGGCGTATGAGGAGTATATGAATGTTCGTCGGTCGCTGGGCCGGACGAAGCCGGTGACGCTGATGGACATTGGCACCATTGCCGCCAAAAGCCTGCGGGCCAGCGGTCAGCTAGACAAGCTGGACGAGTCCGAGGAGATTAACGCTTGCACCGTGAAGATGAAGGTGAACGTGGACGGGGAGGAGCAGGACTGGCTGCTGCTGTTTAAAAATGAGACCCACAACCACCCCACGGAGATTGAACCCTTCGGTGGGGCGGCCACCTGCATCGGCGGAGCCATCCGCGACCCCCTGTCCGGGCGGAGCTATGTATACGCGGCCATGCGCGTCACCGGAGGGGCAGACCCCCTGCGCCCGGTGGAGCAGACCCTCCCCGGCAAGCTGCCCCAGCGGAAGATCGTCACCACTGCCGCGGCGGGCTATTCCTCCTATGGCAACCAAATCGGCCTCGCCACCGGCATGGTGGACGAGCTGTATCACGACGGCTACGCCGCCAAGCGCATGGAAATCGGCGCAGTCATCGCCGCCGCTCCGGCGGAGAATGTGCGCCGGGAACGCCCCGCACCGGGGGATGTGGTCATCCTTCTGGGAGGCCGTACAGGCCGGGACGGCTGCGGCGGAGCCACCGGCTCCTCCAAATCCCATGACCTTCACTCCCTGGAGACCTGCGGCGCGGAGGTACAAAAGGGCAACGCCCCGGAGGAGCGGAAGCTGCAGCGGCTTTTCCGCAGCCCAGAGGCCTCCCGCCTTATCAAACGCTGCAACGACTTCGGCGCGGGCGGCGTGTCCGTGGCGGTGGGGGAGCTGGCGGACGGGCTTGACATCGACCTGAGTAAGGTTCCCAAGAAATACGACGGCCTGGACGGCACAGAGCTTGCCATCTCCGAATCCCAGGAACGCATGGCCGTCGTCGTCGCTCCGGAAGACGCGGCGCGTTTCTGTGAGCTTGCCGACGGGGAAAACCTGGAGGCTACCGTCATTGCCACGGTGAAGGCGGAGCCGCGCCTGACCATGACTTGGAACGGCAGAACCATTGTGGACATATCCCGCGCCTTTCTGGACACCAACGGCGCGGAAAAGCACATCATCGTCCACCCCTCGGCGGCAAAGCCCTGGGCCAGGGACATCCCTGCGGATTTTGAATCGGGCTATAAGGCCCTGGCCGGGGATTTGAACGTCTGCTCCCGTCGGGGGCTTTCCGAGCGGTTTGATTCCACCATCGGCGCGGGAACGGTGCTGATGCCCTTCGGCGGCAAATATCAGCAGACCCCCATTCAGGCCATGGCACACACCATCTCCCTGGAAAAGGGTCACACGGACACCTGCTCCCTTATGAGCTGGGGCTATAACCCCGCTATCGGGGAGAAGGAGCCCTACCATGCCGCCTATCTGGCGGTGGTGGAATCCGTCTCCAAGCTCATCGCCGCAGGGGCCTCCTTTGAGGACGTGTACCTGTCCTTCCAGGAATATTTTGCCAAGCCCGGTCAGGACGCCGCCCGTTGGGGTGATCCCTTCGCGGCACTGCTGGGGGCCTTCAAGGCCCAGATGGATCTGGGCGTGGGGGCTATCGGCGGCAAGGACTCCATGTCCGGCACCTTTGAGGATCTGACCGTGCCGCCCACCCTGGTCAGCTTTGCCGTCACTACCGGGAAAACGGGGGAGATTGTCTCCAACGAGTTCAAGGGCGCGGGCCATACGGTTATGCTTCTGCGGCCCCGGCGTGACAGCCAGGGATTGCCGGAGGCGGAGAGCCTGCGGGCGCTGTTTGAAACCGTCCATGGGCTGACCTCCTCCGGGAAGGCCCTGGCGGTCTATACCCCCACCTACGGCGGCGTGGCGGAGGCTGTGATGAAAATGTGCCTCGGCAACGGCATTGGCTTTGCCTACGGGCCGGATGTGGCGCTGGACACGATTTTTGGCTATGAATACGGCGCGTTTGTGGTAGAGCTGGCAGAGGGAGTCACGGCGGAGGGCCTTGTTCTGGGTCATACCACCGGGGACTACACCCTGACCTATGGGGAGCAGACCCTGTCTCTCAGGGAGCTTCAGCAGGTCTATGAGGACAAGCTGGAGCCGGTCTATCCCTGCAATATTCCGGGGGATAGACGGGACATCCCTGCCTTCTCCTATACGGCCTCCAGCCGTCCCGCACCGCTGGTGAAAACGGCCAGGCCAAAGGTTCTCATTCCCGTGTTTCCCGGCACCAACTGCGAATACGACACTGCCCGCGCTCTGGCGGACGCCGGAGCGGAGCCGGAGGTGTTCATTATCGCGAACCTCACGGCGGAGCATATCGCCCGCTCCACCGATCGATTTGCCAGGGCGCTGCAAACGGCCCAGGCTGTGTTCCTGCCCGGCGGCTTCTCTGGCGGGGACGAGCCGGACGGTTCCGGCAAGTTCATTACCGCTTTCTTCCGCAATGACAGCATTAAGGCCGGGGTGGAGGATTTGCTGGATCGGCGTGGTGGCCTGATGGCCGGTATCTGCAACGGCTTCCAAGCGCTGATAAAGCTGGGCCTGGTGCCTTACGGAAAAATCATCGACACGGACGAGGACTGCCCCACCCTGACCTTCAACACCATCGGGCGGCACCAGTCCCGCATCGTTCACACCCGCATTGCCTCCAATAAATCCCCATGGCTTGCGGCCACGGAGGTGGGCCAGATCTATACCGTACCCATTTCCCACGGGGAGGGGCGCTTCTTTGCTTCGGACGCGCTGATAGAAAAGCTGGCGCAAAACGGCCAGATAGCCACCCAATATGTAGACCTGGAGGGCTGTCCCACAAGCGATGTGCGCTTTAACCCCAATAATTCCGCCTTTGCCGTGGAGGGCATCACCTCCCCGGATGGCCGGGTCTTCGGCAAAATGGGCCATTCCGAGCGGAAGGGGCCGGGCCTTTATAAAAACGTACCGGGGGACTATGACATCCATATGTTCCAGTCCGCTGTAAAATATTTCAAAGAGAATTGATTATCGAATCAGGAGGAGTATAAACATGGCGCATTATTACAACGAACCGTCCCACACCTTCAGCGAATATCTGCTCATTCCCGGCTATACGTCGGAGGAGTGCGTTCCCGCGAACATCTCCCTGAAAACGCCGCTGGTGCGGTATCGGAAGGGGGAGGAACCGGCGATTTCGCTGAATATCCCCCTGACCTCCGCTATCATGCAGTCTGTCTCGAACGACACGCTGGCGATTGCCCTGGCCCGCGAGGGAGGCCTGTCCTTCATTTACGGCTCCCAGAGCATAGAGGATGAGGCCGCTATGGTGGCGCGGGTGAAAAACTATAAATCCGGCTTTGTGGTCAGCGCCTCCAATGTGACGCCCCAGGCCAGCTTGCAGGACATTTTGGATCTGAAGGCGAAGAACGGTTTCTCTACCGTGGCAGTGACGGAGGACGGCACGGCCAACGGAAAGCTCCTTGGCATCGTCACCAGCCGGGATTACCGGGTCAGCCGTATGGAGCTGGATACCCCAGTCTCCCAGTTTATGACCACCTGGGACAAGCTGGTGACGGCCCCGGAGGGTACCAGCCTCAAGGAGGCGAACGACATCATCTGGGATCATAAGCTGAACAGCCTTCCCATCGTTTCCAAGGACGGGCGGCTGCAATACTTCGTGTTCCGCAAGGATTACGCAAGCCACAAGAGCAACCCCGACGAGCTGCTGGACGATGAAAAGCGCTTGATGGTAGGCGCCGGCATTAATTCCCGTGACTATGCTACCCGCGTTCCCGCGCTGGTGGAGGCCGGGGCGGACGTGCTGTGCATCGATTCCTCTGAGGGCTATTCCTGCTGGCAGAAGTACACCCTGGACTGGATTCACGAGCATTACGGCCCGGATGTAAAGGTGGGCGCCGGCAACGTGGTAGACAGGGACGGCTTCCGCTTCCTGGCGGAGTGCGGCGCGGATTTTGTTAAAGTTGGCATCGGCGGCGGTTCCATCTGCATCACCCGCGAGACCAAGGGCATCGGACGGGGACAGGCCACCGCCCTGATAGAGGTGGCGGCGGCCCGCGACCAGTATTACAAGGAGACCGGCATCTACGTCCCCATCTGCTCCGACGGCGGCATCGTCCATGACCACCACATCACCCTGGCCCTGGCTATGGGCGCGGACTTCATCATGCTGGGCCGGTATTTCGCCCGCTTCGACGAAAGCCCCACTCCCAAGCTGAACATCAACGGCACCTATGTGAAGGAATACTGGGGTGAGGGTTCCAACCGGGCCAGAAACTGGCAGCGCTATGACCTGGGCGGCGCGGAGACCCTCAGCTTTGAGGAGGGCGTGGACAGCTATGTCACCTATGCCGGCGGCCTCCATGAAAACGTACAGAAGAGCCTCTATAAGGTGAAATCCACCATGTGCAACTGCGGCGTCACCTCCATTCAGGCACTCCAGCAGGACGCCAAGCTGACCCTGGTTTCCGCCACCAGCATCGTGGAGGGCGGCTACCATGACGTGACGCTGAAAACCACCAACTCCGTGAAATAAAAATATAGGGAGAGAGCAGAATATGACGGATATTGAGATCGCCCAACAGTGTGAAATGCGTCCCATCGGCCAGATCGCGGAGGCTGCCGGGATAGAGGAGAAATATCTGGAGCCCTATGGCCGCTATAAGGCCAAGGTGGACTATGCTCTCCTGCGAGAGAACAAGCGCCCGGATGGCAAGCTGGTGCTGGTGACGGCCATTACCCCCACCCCTGCCGGGGAGGGGAAAACCACCACCACCATCGGCTTGGCCGACGGCCTGCGTCGTATCGGACAGAACGTGATGGTGGCCCTGCGTGAGCCGTCTCTGGGGCCGGTGTTCGGTATCAAGGGCGGGGCCGCCGGAGGCGGCTATGCCCAGGTGGTGCCGATGGAGGACATAAACCTCCACTTCACCGGGGATTTCCATGCCATTGGCGCGGCCAACAACCTCCTGGCCGCCATGCTGGATAACCACATCTATCAGGGCAACGCCCTGCATATCGACCCCAAGACCATCACCTGGAAACGCTGCGTGGACATGAACGACCGGCAGCTCCGCCATGTGATAGACGGCATCGGAGGCCGGGTTAACGGCGTGCCGCGGGAGGATGGATACGACATCACTGTGGCCACGGAGATCATGGCCGTGTTTTGCCTCGCGGATTCCATCACGGATCTGAAAGCACGCCTGAGCCGCATTGTGGTTGCCTATACCTATGAGGGCAAGCCTGTCACCGCCGGGGATTTGAAGGCCGTGGGGGCTATGGCGGCCCTTTTGAAGGACGCGCTGAAGCCGAACCTGGTGCAGACCTTGGAAGGGACGCCCGCCCTTGTTCACGGCGGCCCCTTCGCCAATATCGCCCACGGGTGCAACTCCGTGCTGGCCACCCGCATGGCTCTGCGCCTGGGAGATATTGCCGTGACGGAGGCTGGCTTCGGCGCCGACCTGGGGGCGGAAAAATTCCTGGACATCAAGTGCCGTTACGCGGGCCTGAAGCCCAGCGCGGTGGTTATCGTGGCCACCATCCGGGCGCTGAAAATGCACGGCGGCAAGGCAAAGTCCGACCTGGGCAGCGAGGATTTGACCGCCCTGGAAAAGGGGATTCCCAACCTCCTGCGCCACGTCTCCAACATCAAAAATGTATACGGCCTTCCGGCGGTGGTGGCGGTGAACCGCTTCCCCACCGACACGGATGCGGAGGTGGAGCTTATTATCCGCCGCTGCAAGGAGCTGGGTGTGAACGTGGTGCTGTCCGACGTGTGGGCCAAGGGCGGCGAAGGGGGCGAGGCCCTGGCGCGGGAGGTGCTGCGTCTGTGCGATGAACCCTCCGATTTCCGTTTCAGCTATGAGCTTTCCGACACCCTGGAGGAGAAGATTGAAAAGGTCGTCACCAAGGTCTACGGCGGCGCGGGCGTGACCTTCACGGACAGCGCCAAAAAGCAGCTTGCCCGCCTGACGGATTTGGGCTTCGGCGGTCTGCCGGTGTGCATTGCCAAAACCCAGTACAGCTTCTCCGACGATCCATCCCTCCTGGGCGCGCCGGAGGGATTCACCGTGACGGTGAAGGAGGTCAAGGTTTCTGCCGGCGCTGGCTTTGTGGTCGTCCTGACCGGCGACATTATGACCATGCCCGGCCTCCCCAAGGTACCTGCTGCGGAAAAGATAGACGTAGACGAAAACGGCGTCATTTCCGGGCTGTTCTGAGTTGGGAAAGAGATAGACGTTACAGCGAAAATATTATCACAGGCTAAAAAAGCGCTCTGTTCGCCTGAAGAAATTGACCTGTGGAAAAAAATAACCCGTGGCAGCCGTTTCATGTGCGGCGGCCACGGGTTTTGCTATGAATTGATATGCGTCACATCACCAAAAACGTGCAGGTGCCAGGAGCAAGGTCAAAGGTTTCGGCGGGTTGTGCGATAGGGGAAAGGTCAGGGAGAGCGTTATTTGCCCCCAGGGTCAGGGGGCGGCCCAGGTGTCCCCGCCCCCGCCTGCGTCCCCGGATTCCGTGACCCACATGGCCCCGCCGGGGCAGTATTTGTCCCGGAAAGGGGCATAGGTGCGGGCAAAGGCCATGGCTGTGTCCAGATATGCCTCGCTGGTGGCTTCCTCCGGCTGCCAATGGCCCTCCGGCAGAAGGGAGGCCAGCCGGTCAGAGGCACCGTTATAATAATGATAGCTGAAAACATCCAGCGGCTCTGTGGTTCCGTCCAGCAGAGCGTCGCATCCGCATATATCGGGCATGAGCTGCTCAACGCCGCCAACCTTGCCGGAGATGTCTAAGCGACCAACGGTGATGCTGTCTCCGCCGGTGGAGCTGGGGCCGACGCACAGACAGTCTGGGTAATTGGCCCGCAGCCAGCGGAAAAATAAATCCTGATCCCGGCGGTAATCGGCGGGAGTGTAGCCCTTGGGGAAGCCGGTTCCCTCCATCATGTTCGGCTCATTGGCAAATTCCGCGGCGGCAATGGGAACGCCGTAGTCCTGGCTGAGGGAGAATATTTTTTCCGCCTCGGCGGGGTTCCATGGCTCGTGGGCGGCGTGGAGGCCGGGGCAGTTGGCCAGGGAAATCATCAGCCTCGTGCCGGTGGCCTTCACAAAGTCCAGCACGCCCAGCCACTGCTCTGGTCAAAACGTTCAGATAGCCCTCCGGGGCCTTGCCGCCAGTGGTTCCGTCAAAATCATAATAGGTCTTGGTGGCCCATGTGCCGGACACCCGCACCCAAGCGGGGCCAAGAGCCTTTGTCAGGGAAATGAGCTTTTCGTTTTTCAGGTCGATGGGGGGATAGACCTGCATCAAATCCTTCTGACTCTACGTTGTGTGGGTTGCCTGCCGAAGTAGAAAATGCTATTCTAATTAAGTAAGGAGGCTTGATGAAATGAATAATTACATCACAGGATTCACAATTAAAAAGCTGCGGGAACGGCAGGGACTGACACAGCTTCAACTGGCAGAAAAGCTGTGTGTCAGTGATAAAGCGGTATCAAAATGGGAAACAGGAAAAGGGTTCCCTGACATTTCTCTAATTGAACCTCTGGCCAATGTCCTGCACGTTTCTCTGCCTGAATTGTTGTCGGGAGACGTAATCGTAAATGTCAACCGTTCAGCAAATCTCCTTAAATCCAATCTTTATGTTTGCCCAATTTGCGGAAATGTCCTTCATTCCACCGGTGCGGCTATGATTTCATGCTGTGGCATTATATTGCCGCCTTTAGAAGCTGAAGAAGCAGATGAGGAGCACCAAATCGAATGTGAAATTATAGAAGATGAACACTTTATTTCTGTTCTGCACCCTATGACGAAACAGCATTATATCTCTTTCGTCGCATATTGCACTGGAGAACGATTCGAGCTTGTGAAGCTCTACCCTGAAAGTAGCGCGGAAGCTTACTTTTTTGGCCGGGGGTCTGGCATATTATACTGGTATTGCAATCGTCACGGATTATTCGGGAGGAAAATATGAAAGTTGCTGTGTTTAATGGTAGCCCGGCCGGAGGGCAGAGCACCACCAACATCATTGCCAGTGCTTTTTTGAAGGGTACCATATTAGCCGGTGCGGAAACGCAGAACATTTTTTTGACCGACTACAATATTGGCCAATGTCAGGGATGCTTTTCCTGTTGGTTTCAGAGTCCGGGAGAATGCATATTGCAGGATGACATGGCCGCTCTTCTGAAGCTTTACACTGAATCAGACATTGTATGCTTTGCCTCGCCGATTTATACCTGGAATATGACTGCATTACTCAAAAACTTTGTAGACCGCCTAATTCCCTTGAAAAGGCCTCAAATCAAAGAGAGGCAAGGCAATTTTGATCTGCGAGATAAGACAGAGAAAACGTGCAAATTGCAAGTGCAAGTTGGACACTCGGTAGAATGAATTTATGAACCTTGG
>JAJQCH010000058.1 GCA_021202795.1 Oscillospiraceae bacterium | reverse complement strand
ATCACTATGGATTTTCTTTTTCAAGTGTCCATCTTCATTATGCAATCAACCAATGGCTTAAATTGCACGCTCAAAGATATTCACCACCTGACTGGCTAGCACAAACCCGCCAAAATAGAGGCTACACGACCTGGCTACAACGCTGAGGATTCGCAAAAAAGGAAAAAATAACCGACCTATCTTGTTAATTTCAAAAGGTGTACTTTTTGATGGGTGGCATTTTAAATGGCATAAACATTTAGATAAACGTTGATTTTACATAAATAACGTGGTAAAATGGCTTATATATAAAAACTTAAGTTTGCTTTCAATCTGTCAATAGGTACACCTTTTGACAGTTATCACATATCTGTATGCCGCAAAGCCTTGATACGCCTATAAAAAGTAGACTCGCTCAGCCCTGATAGTCTTGTTGCTTCTGCGAATGAGATTTCCTGATTTTCCCAAGCGCTTACTATCTCCAAAAAATTTTCTGGTACCTCCTTCATTGGCCGACCAAAGCGAACGCCCCTCACCTTAGCGGTTGCTATCCCTTCGGCCTGCCTTATCTTAATGTTCTCCCGTTCGCTTTGAGCCACAAAAGACAGGATTTGAAGCACCAGATCTGCGATGAAGGTTCCCAGCAGATCCTTACACTGTCGTGTATCCAGCAATGGCATATCTAGCACGCAGATGTCTATCCCTATTTCCTTCGTGAGTATCCGCCATTGTTGCTGTATCTCCTCGTAGTTCCTTCCTAACCTGTCAATGCTCAGGACATAAAGAAGATCTCCCTTGCTCAGTCTCTTGACCATCTTCTTATACTGCGGGCGATCAAAATTCTTACCCGACTGCTTGTCCATGTAGATCCGCTTTTTTTCTACTGCCTTTCTTTGCAAAGCAATAAATTGTCTGTCCTCGTTTTGATCCGTACTGGAAACCCTAACGTATCCGTATTCCATTTACGTTACCTCCTTAAAATAGTGTCACACCTTGGAATTTCAAGATGTCTGTCGTCTTATTTTATCCCTTGAAATCGAAAAACTCTCTTAACAGCCACAGTAACTTCGAGACAACTTAACAGAGATAAAAATATGGAGGCCCCAGAAGGTGCCTCCAGTCATTTTGCCGTTATACTCATTTTCACCGTATCAAGCAAAAAGTCCCCCTACCAACATAATTGCTGGCAGGGGGGGCTTTCATGTAACTCAATCGAGAAGCAGTAACAATAGTTAAACAAGCTATACCCAGAACGACAGATATTCAATTCTTCAGTGTAGTAATCGGTACGACATACACGCCATCCTCTCTTTGGTAAGCGGCATTGGAAAGCCCACAGATCACACAGCAAATTTTCGGCGGCCTGCCTCCATCCCCTGCGATTTTCTCCCGGATTCGATTCAAGCTTTCCGCTCCCTCGTCAATTTTATTCGCGCCAAGCTTGATTTCAAAAGCACACCAATCGCCGTCATCCAGTTCGATGACCGCATCTATTTCTCTGCCCGCATAGTCCTGATAGTGGTACAGCTTTGCCCCAAAGGATTCCGCATAGATGCGCAGATCCCGTTCACACAGGGCTTCAAACAGGAAGCCCAAGGTATTCAGGTCTCCAATCAGCTTCTCCGGCGTTGCCCGAATCAGCGCACAGGCAAGAGATGGGTCTGTAAAATGCCGTTTTTCTGCCTGTTTGACCCGCATGGAGGATCGGATATTGGAAGAAAATGGCTCCTGATTCTCAGTCAGAAACAGGCGGTCAAAAATATCCAGATAGGTGGCGATCGTGTTGATGTCGATGTCTTCATCATCCACGCCCTTCACATCGCTTTTGAGCTTCTTATTGGATGCGGTCGTCGCTTCATTTCTCGCCAAAGAGCGAAGCAGCAGATTAACCTTATGCTTATCCCGCTGGATTCCGTCAATGCGATGCACCTCATCTTCGACTACTGCATTCACATATTCGATGGGAAGCAAGGCGGCTTCTTTCAGCGGCAGCTCCTGGTTCCCCGGCCAGCCGCCCCGAATAATGCTGTCGATCAGCGTATTCAAATCCACTTCATTCAGACAAATTCGTTAATCTCATTCAGATACTTTTCGCTATCTCATTCTGACACATTTCTACAAATAGTTCCAATAGGTGTACCAGATAATAACAGCAGGCACAAAAGGTCATACGTCTTCTTAGCTCTATATCTTACAAATCCGTACCGCGCTCCGTGGCGTTTTTTCACACTTTTTGTATAATTATGGCAAAGGGGTGGGAAAAATGCCAGAGACCGAGGCTCTTGCCACACGTGTTAGGGCATTCCGATCAGCCATGGGAAAAAGCCAAGAGGAACTTGCAGCAGAAATTGGCATCAGTACAGAAGAACTTAGTTTGATTGAACGCAGAAGAACCGATGTGAAACTGAGTACATTGAAGAAAATTGCTACGCGTACCGGGTATACAGTCTCAGAATTGGTAGAGGTAACAAATTATGAAATCCCGTAAAAACGTTAATTGGACTACAACAGAGTAGCATAAGTGTATGCAATGTTTGCCTGTCTGGGAGATCCTGATGGTTTTTGCAAAATTTCGATTCGAATATCCAGTAACGGAGATCATGATATTTCAGTCCGCTCAAGGAAAAACAGGATACTATGTATGTCCTCGCTGCCGCATGACTCTGGAACGGGAATTCATGAATTACTGCGACCGTTGCGGCCAACGCCTGGGTTGGAAAGATTACAAAAAAGTCAGGAAAATCTATCCGGGAAATTTGTGGACATGACAAAGACTAAGTGATGACTGGGATGCGGACACATTTCCATCCGCACCCCTTTCACTTTTGGCACTATTCCTGTCCGTTTTGTCTATGCCGCTTTTAAATCCGAAATACAGATTTCAAAATTACTACAAGGAATCGCAAACTATCATTTTGCCATGCCGTACAAATTCCAGACAGCCGACATCACATCTGGCCATCCAATATCAGATGCGTATGAAAATTTCTTCTGGTAAGATTCCCATAATTTCTGCATGACAGGGCTTGCTTCCTCTTCCTTAAGGATTTCATCTCCCTCCAGAAGCATATGTTCCGACTGCCGCTTATGGCTTGTGGCAGCTAATGCCTGTCGGAGTGTATCTGCATCCAGCGTATCCTGATACATCCTGCTCAATATGTATATATCGTAGAAATCCCTCATGCGGGTGTTGGTGGTCGCTCTGGAAATGGCACTTTCCAGCTTTTCAGCCAGGACGGTTTCCAGATTGTACGCCCACAGTGAAATCGAGCGGTCTTCGAGCATCAGCTTAAAATGATACTGAACCGCTCTTGGTGTTATGACATCCCCGGTTGATATGTCAATCTTAATCGGTGTCACTGTCCCATCAAAAGCCGCAGACATACTTACCCTTACGCCGGGATATTCTGTTTCGTCCATGATGTCGGAAATACTTTTTACCTGAAAGCTCACGCCATCATCAACCGGAGCCGAGAGAATCCCGTCAATGATTGTCTCAATGGTTTCCCGGTTCAAAGTCGCTCCTTTTACGGTCGCATCCAAATCCATCGTTGAACGTGCATCCAGACCCACCATGGCAGCAACCAGCATCCCGCCTTTTAAAATGAATGTGTCCCTGTACTCGGAGAGCGAAATCCGTTCGAGGAACCGCTCCATCATATAATTTCTCATCAAGACCTGTGCATCCGCTGATTTCTTCTTTGACAGATTGCGGATCAGGTCTTTTAACTGCTTTGACGTCTTAATCATAGAAGCACCTCTAAATACTGTCTTAAAATCTTTTCAACCCGGAACATCTGGGCATAATTCATTAAATTCCTCAGATTCTTATCTTTGCGTCGGGCATATAGCTTCAACGCATCCTGATATGTCTGCATTTCGATATGGTTCCGGCTACGAATCAAGTCACAGATGGTGCGTTCCATATCGTAGACGGGAACCGAATGCCCGAATGATGTTTTCATGGATGTGACTCCAATCCCATGCAGCTCCTTTTTTACCGTATATACCGAGACGCCTTCTCCTTTCAGGCCGCTGGTATTATAACCTCTTTTTACCGTGGCCGAATATGGAAATGGTTCCCGGTCTGTCAGATTATGAAAGAACAGGGCTGTTTCATGGGAAAAAACAAGCTGACCGCATCGTAAATGGAGTAGGTATAAAGCATCCATCCAACTGTCGTCAGACATATATATTCCTTGTGCCGCTCGTTTTAAATTTTTAGTTCTGACATAATCATAAAATACCGGCTTGGAAATCCCCATATCCACAACCTCTGACGTCCGAAGAATTCCATTATTGTTTTTCAGTGTGGTATCCAACAGTTCATACTGTGTCATACGGCCACTTCCTTTCGTGCTACTATTATAAATAAAAGCAGCACGAAAGTAAAGTGAAACAGATAATTTGGTTTCAGTTGCGAAAGAGATATATCGGGTTGTGGATACATTTCTATCCACACCCTGGTCGTTATTTTTACATTGGCAGATTTGACGCTGACCGTCCATAGAACTATCCACTCGTTAATTACAACTTCATTCCTGAGAAGATATACGTAAGACCCCCTGCCAGCATTACTGCCAGCAGGGGGTCTCAAAATCAATTTAGTGCAGGGATCCTAGTGGGCCTTACTTTTCACTGCGCTTTTTGCGAGAGGTGGTGATTACAGTCACGCATACCAGGCCCAGAGCGCCAGCGGCCAGGATAGCGATCCACAGGCCAAGTCTGGACTCATCTCCCGTGTCAGGCGTTGTGCCGGAGCTGGGGCTGGGTGAAGGTGTGGCAGGCGTCTCCTCCACATCGTTTGTCACCGAGTTGGTGCTGACCGCTGCATCGTTTCCGATCTGCACGCTGGCGGTGTTTTCTACCTTGCCGCCGGCGGCGCTGTCGGCCACCTTCACTGTCACGGTAACGGTGCCCGTCTCATAGGCTGCCGCCTCAATCGTCCAGGTGACGGTGTGATCCGCCTCGCTGTAGGCGCTGCCCGGAAGGATATAGCCGTTCTCGTTTGTGGCGGAGACAAAGGTCACATTCTCGTCCAACGCGTCGGTGATAGTAACAGTGGTTGCCGCGTTGTTGTGGTTGTAGTAGCTGATGACGTAGGTAATCTCATCGCCAACCTCCACACTCTCGCCATTTGCACCAGCGGCGCTGGTTGCAGAGACCGCTTTAGTCGGGGTGCTGGGTGCATCCGGGTCAATGGGGTTGGTCACGGTGTTGGTGTCCACAGCGGCATCGTTGCCAACGGTTACACTTGCCGTATTCTCCACCGAAGCGGAGGTGTCACCCTCGGCGACGGTCTTGGCGTTGCTGTTCACCTGTGCGGTCACTGTTACAGTGCCATAGGTATAGGGAGCCACATCCTCGATCGTCCATGTGACGGTCTTTCCGTCCGTGCCAAGCGTGCCGCCGGACACCCAGGTCAGTCCGTCTTCCAGCACATCCGTGATTGTCACGGTGGCGGCAGTGTTGTTGTAGTTATAATACTTGATGGTGTAGGTGATCAACTCGCCAATGCCTACAGCGTTACCATTACCCACGTCCACAGTCTTGACGGGATCCTCCGGGTCGTCCGGTTCAAGCGGGTTCTCCACGGGATCCGTGGTCTGCTTGGCCTGGTTGCCGACCGTTACATCGGCATCATTTACTACAGAAGCATTGCCGTTGTCGTCCGCCGCCTTAGCGTTTGCGTTGACCTCCACGGTCAGGGTGACGGAGCCTTCTGTAAATGCGCTAACGTCTTCAATCGTCCAGGTGACGGTGTGGGTCGCCTCGTCATACACACCTCCGTCGGAAGCTTCGACGAAGTCCACACCCTCGTCCAGCGCGTCCTCGATGACCACGGTGGCGGCTGTACTCAGGTTGTTGTAATACCCGATGGTATAAACCAGGGTGTCACCCACAGAGACCTGGGTGTCCGCGCCCACGTCCACGGTCTTGGTGGGTTCGGTCGGGTCATCCGGCTCCAGGGGGTTGGTGACTATGTTGGTGGTGTAATCGTTCTCCGCGATCGTCACACCGGCCTGGTTATCCACGGTGGCGTCGCCGCTGGAATCCGCGGTTTTTGCAGCCTCCGTCACGCGGACGGTCAGGGTCACGGTGCCGCGCTCATAAGCCGCTGCGGTGAAGGTCGGCCACTTGACGTAGGTGTCATCCTCGCTGGAGAAAACGTCGTCCGCGGTCAGAGTGTTTCCATCTTTGTCTGTGGCGGAGACGAACTCCACGCCGGAATCCAACTGGTCAGTGATGGCGATGTCCGCCTCCACTGCATAGTAGTTGTAGTAGCTGATGGTGTAGGTGATCTCATCGCCCACGGAGACGGTCGCGCCGTCATCCTCAAAGTCCTCGTCCCCGTCGGTGTCAACGGTCTTGACGGGATCCTCTGGCTCATCGTCCACAGGGTTCGTGACCAGGTCTGTGGTGGCTGTATTGTCACCGACAGTGACGACGGCGTCATTCTCCACCTGTGTTTCCGCGCTGCTGTTCACTTCCACCGTCAGATCGACTGTGCCGCCGGTGAAGGCACTCACGCTGTCGATTGTCCAGGTGACGGTGTGGGTGGCCTCGTCATATTCGCCGCCATCGGTGGCAGACACGAAGTCCACATACTCGTCCAGCGCGTCCACGATGGTGACAGTCGCAGCAGTATTTGTGTGGTTATAATAACTAATAGTATAGGTGATCTGGTCGCCCACGGCCACGTTCGCGCCGCTCACGCCAGCCTCGCTGGCGGCGGAAACCACCTTGGTCGGCTCGCTGGGTTCCTCCGGGTCGATGGGGTTCACCACGATCTCCGTGTCGTTTGTCGTCTCGCCCACGGTAACGGTGGCCTGGTTCTCTACCGTGGCGGTGGTCTCATCGCTTTCGGTGGTCTTGGCATTCTCGTTTACCATCACCTGCAGCGTGACGGATTTCTCCGTCAACGGGGTGGCGTTCAGAACCGTCCAGGTGACGGTGTGGGCATCCTCGTCATAGGTGTAGCTGACGTAGTCCGCCGTCGTGCTGGCAGCGTCATACTCGTCAGAGGACTCATCCACGCCGGAGGCGCTGACGAAGTCCACGCCATCGTCCAGCGCATCCACGATAGTGACGGTGGTGGCCGTGTTCTGGTTATTATAGTAGCTGATGACATAGGTGATCACATCGCCTACGGAAACGGTCTCGCCGTTGTCATCGAAGACGTCGTCCTCATCGCTGTCCACGGTCTTGGTGGGTTCGGTGGGTTCATCCGGCTCCAGGGGGTTTTCTACCACTTCTGTGTAAGTGGCAGTGCTGTTGCCGATGTAAACGGTGGCCTGGTTTGCGATGGAAGCGGTGGTATCGTCGTCCACGCCATAGGTTAGAGAGTAACCATCCGCCACGTTGTAATTGTTTTCGGAAGACTTGGCGCTCTCGTCGACCACTACGGTCAGGGTAACATTGTCTGTCGTGAAGGGCTGCACATCCTCAATGACCCACACCACGGAGTCGGCAGGGTATGTTACTGTCGTACCATCAATGGTACCGGCCTCTTCGTAATACACGCCGCCGTCGCTGGAGCTGTCGTAATCCACCCCATCATCCAGCGTGTCGATGATATAAACGGTCTGAACGCTGGCAGTGTTGTTGGTATAGCCGATCGTGTAAGTCACCGAGTCGCCCACGGAAACATAGGCATTGCCGTTGCCGTCCGTTTCGCTTTCGCTCGCGCTTGTACCGTTTATGCTGGAAAGCTCCTTGGTGGGTTCAGTCTCGTCATCGTCCGTCAGGGGGTTCACAACAATGTCTGTATCATTATCATACTCCCCGATGGTGACGGTGGCCTGGTTCTCCACCGTGGCAACGGTCTCGTCGCTTTCTATGGTCTTAGCGTTCTCGTTGACCTGTACGGTCAGGGTGACGTAGCCTCTCTCAAAGGCCGCCGCAGTGAATGTCCATGTGACGGTGCCGCCATAGGAATAGGTCGTCACATTATCAGATGCCGTGGTGGTTTCCTCGCCCGCGATGGAGAAGGAGTCGTTTTCTGTATCCGTCCAGCTTTCCGGGTTGGTGGCGGAAACAAAGGTCACGCCGTCATCCAGCGCATCTGTTATTACGACGTCGGCAGAAGTGTTATTGCCGTTGTAGTAGCTGATCCTGTAGGTGATAACACTGCCTTCATAAACCTCGTCATAATAACCAGTCTCGTCGTCATAAGTAGCGGCCACGTCATTTGCATAGGTTTCGGTCTTGTCGCTCGTGGGATCCTCCGGCTCCAGCGGGTTGGTGACGATGTCGGTTTCTTTCTCATAGTCGTTCCCGATGGCGACGGTGGCCTGGTTATCCACGGTGGCAGTGTCGTCCCAATCGCTGCTCAGGCCATCGCTCGCAGTTTTGGCGTTTTCGTTGACCTCCACGGTCAGGGTGACATAGCCTCTCTCAAAGGCCGCTGCGGTGAACGTCCATGTGACGGTACCGCCGTAGTTAAAGGACGTACCAGTTGTTTCGACCGTGAAGGTATAGGAACCTCCCTCAGTCCCCGTCCAGCTTTCCGGGTCGGTGGCGGAAACAAAGGTCACGCCGTCATCCAGAACATCCGTAATCGTGACGTCAGCTTCCTCGCTGTTGCCGTTGTAGTAGCTGATGGTGTAGGTGATTGTATCGCCCACGGACACTGTACCATAGGTGGCATAGTCCGTGCCTTCCGAGGTTGTTCCGTTATCTTTAGCGGTTCCAGATTCGGTCTTGTCGCTTGTGGGATCCTCTTCCTCGCGGGTGTTGGTGATGTTGCCCTGGCCGTCATCGAAGACATTATAGGTGTATGTCACACCGTCAATGGTGAGTGTTATTTGTCCCTCGTTGGTGGATTCGGTCACAGCATAGGTGTACGTATAACCATAGTCATCATACACAGGCAGGCCGCTCCCGGTGCCGGTTATGGTATAGGTATTGTCGCTCCAACCTACCGTGTAGTCGGTACCCACAGTCAGGGTCGTTGTCCCGGTGCCGGTGCTGGTGCGGGTGACGATCAGGGTGACTTCCGTGCTGTTGTCATGCTCCAGGCCGCCGTCTATCCAGGTCTTGGTGCCAGTGAGGGTGGTGTACTCCTGCTCGATGGTGTTGGTGATGGTATAGCGGCTGCTGGAGGAGTTGGTGGAAGGCACGGCCTCGGCGTCGCTGGCGTCTTCATCTGTGGTGTCATAGGTGGTAACATAACCAGAAATCGAAGTCTCTACCACGCGCCAGACATATGCGTTGCCGTTTTCGTCATACTGCGGCAGGTTCAGAATACGCCAGTTATTGGGATATTCCGTTCCCCATGTGACCTCATAATCGCCTTCATAGTCAACCCAATCGCCATTCGAATCGAGATACTGCAAGGTCAACGTGACCTCGTCCGAGTTTGTATGGCTTGCGTCGCCGTCCACCCAGACCTTCGTGCCATAAATGTTCATGCTGCCCTGAGAGAAGGTGTTGACAACCACAGCCACTTCCGCATCATCCACGTCAGCGGTGTTGGCCTTGGTGAAATACAGGCTTCCATTGCTCGCATCACCCACGGTGATGTCCACGGCGTGTCCATAGCTGTAGGTATCATAGCTCACGCCGGGGGCGCTGCCCTGTTCCTCAGTCACGCGGTAGGTATAGGTGTTTCCAATATCGTCTTGCGTATAATAGAGGGTCAGCAGGGTGGCGGAGCCATAGTAATTCCCCAGACTGTCAGTAGCTGCGCTGGCAAGCAGCTCTGCGCCGGTAACGGTAATCAGGATATAGCTGTAGCCATCCGTGTCGGTATAGACATAGTATACGCTTCCGTCTGTGCCGGTATAGACTTTGCACTCGTTCCCGTCTTCGTCGGTGCCGTCAGTGATCGTGTAGGCTTTGCCATTTGAATCCACCTCCAGCAGAGGTGCGCCGTTCACAGCTGTCACCCGGAAGGTGAACACATCGTCCTCGTTGAACGTCCGTCCATTCAGATACTTGCGCACATCAAGCGTGGTAGAGCCGGTGGCTTCATAGGTGTTGGAGAAAGTGATGGATTTCAGCTCGGTATAGTCTGACCACACGGTGTCATCGCCATCCAACTCGGTGGCGTACTGGGAGCTGGAAACTTACAGAACCGCAGCATTGTTCGTTGTATCCACCGTGGAATCCACAACCAGCTTCAGATAATAGATGGTCTCGTCGTAGTCCATGCCGCTCTCGCTGCCCGCCTTCTCGGTAACGGTAAAGTAATAGGTACCTACCTCGTCAAAGGTAAAGGTGTGGTCAAAACTACCACTGGCCTCTACTTGTGCGGTAACGGCCTCGCCGCTTGTCTCCGTGTATGTATCATCTTTGTACTCCTGGATGGAGAAGGTGAACGCGTTTGCGGAGAGCGTCCGCCCGGTCAGGCTCTTGGAACCGACCAATGTGAAGGTTGTATCACTGGCGTCATAGGTGTTTACAAAGTCCGCAGACGTAACATCGTCCTCATCATTCGCGCCATAGTTTTCATAAATGACGTAGGAAGCGACCAACTGGCCATAGGTGCTGCTGTTTTCGTCACCGTCAATAGTGACTGTCACTACCATGGTATATGTCGTGTTGGTGTAGTCCACTCCCAGGTAGCTCTCCCCGTCATAATACTGCGATTCCTCGATGGTGTAGTAATAAGTGCCGGTGGAGGTATACGTCAGCGCATCCTCATCCACATATGTCCATGTGACGTCTGCGGCAACGCCGCTCATGTACACCGTGGCTGTGCCGGTGGCGACCTCATAGAGGTTACTGTCGCGCATTATGAACACAAAGGTATAAGCAGTATCCTCATCGCCGTTGCCGGTCAGGGTCTTAGTAGCCGCCGGGAAGCTGGCGGTGGGATCAAGGGAAACTTTCTGCTGGGTATTTTTAATGCTGATGGAGATGGAAGCGTCATCGCTGTCAATGTAAATATAGCGATAGGTATTGATCCAGTTTCCGCTGTTTTCGTAGTACCACCGATATGTAACCCCACCAACGATTGTTCCGCCATTAACGGTAAACGATGCATTATAAGCAGTTTTGTCATTATTAGTTACCCACTCACTTACAGACCAATAATAGCCCAGGGGTACGGTAGCGTTAAGGCTCCCCCCCGTGGTAACGGTCGTTTCGAAGACGATCTGGTTTCCTGAAGTATCATAGGCTGCCTCATATACATATGTATCTGTCGCCGCGTCATAGGTACGCGTGTAGGCGTACAGGGCGATACGGAAGCTGTCGGTATTATCCGTTACCGTATTGCCATCCTCGTCCACCACGGTTTTGGTCACGGTCACGGTCGCTGTATCAAGCGTGTTGGTGATTTCAGAGGCCGTGTTGCTGGCAGGAGTGATGGTGTAGTAGGTCGTGTCGCCCACTTTCACGGTGCCGGAGTAGCCGCCGACAGACATGGAATAGTTAAGGGAACTCAGGTCGGTCTCGGTGATGGCGTAGGTGATGGCGTTGCCGTCCTCGTCATAAACCGGGACATTCTCCAGCGTGATCGTCCAGGTATTCGAATTGTCAGTCCAGGTGCCGGAAGTAGTAATGGCGTTGCTTGTATCCAGCGAATACGTAGTTACTTCATCGACAGTGGTCGCAGTCACCGGCGTCAGGGTAACGGTGAAGCTCGTTCCATCGTTATCCGGGCGGGTGTTATAGAGGTCGCTGCTGTCGCTCCAGTATTTTGTGATAGCGATACTGGCATAGCCCGTGATGGTGTTGGTATAGGTCACAGCAGTGGTCTTACCGGCTGTGACAGCTACTGTGGCAGACTTGTCATTTTCTGTATCCTGCGTTCCACCCTCAATCTCAGTATCCCAACTGGCGCTGGCCGTTTCCGTTACGGTATAAGTAGCCGTCAGGCTGGAATCCGTCGGGACATACTGGATAGTGGCCGTTTGTCCGCCGTATAGGTTAAAGGTGATGGAACCGCTTGTGATAGAATACTCTGTGCTGCTCACCGTACCACTGTCATCCGTAATGATAACGGTGACTGTCGTAACCTCAGAGTCCGTGGGAAACCCCGAAATGGTGAAGCTGAATGTTGTATCGGAAGTATCCGTATCTGGAGCCTGCACTTCCTTGGTGATGGAAAGCTCGGCAACGTTAAGGGTATTGGTGACGACCAATGTTCCATCATTTGCAGTGGAATAAGTCGTGGTGTAATGCTCGTCATTGGTAAAGTCAGCTTCCACCACGCTCCACGTCACCGCGTAGCCGTTGATGTATGTGGGAAGTGCGCTCCATGTATAGCTCCAACTGTTGCTGTCCGACAGTGTAACAGTCGCATTGGTTCCTGTATAATTACCCGTCTGTTCCGTCTGGCTGTCGTCCGTATAGGTATACTGAAGGGTAACGTCTACACTGCTGGGCTGCAAGTTAAAACTGCTGTCGTCCTCCCACACCTTTTCCACACTGACGGAGGTGGTGTTCAAGGTGTTGGTGAAGGCATAGGTAACATTTCCATCATCATCTGTGGAACTCGTGTTAGTCGTTGTATATCCTGTTACGCTTCCCTCCGTCACGGTATAGGTATATGCAACTCCACTGCCGTCATAAGCGGGAAGATCGGTCCAACTATAAGCCCAACTATTGCTGGCACTTACAGTTACTTTTTCATACTCTGTTGTACTGTTTTGCCACAGCGTGTATGTGATCGATGTTGGCCGTGTATTATAGGCATTGTCACTGTCAACCCAGGTTTTGGTAACATCTACATCAACAGTAGCAGTAGTAGAGCTATTACTAAACGTCACCGCATTAGCGCTGGTACCCTGTGTATATACACCCGTTTCTGTAGTTGCAGTTAAATTATAGTACGCAGCCGTCACTGTCGTCCCGCTCACAGTCACAGCAATTCCGTACACACTGCTGTCATAGGTGACACCCGAAAGATTAGTATCATTCTCCGTGACTATATAATAATAGGTGCCATTACTGGTATACGTCAAAGCCGTAAAGCTGACTGCGTCGGTTGCCGAATTGTCTGTGGCGCTGGCGGCAGTGGTGTACTTTGTCTCTATTGCGCTTCCCAGCGTCCAAGTGGAGTCGCTGACAGTCGCGTTATAGAGCGTGAAGGAAAATGCACCGTCCTCAATATCTGCGTCAAATGTTTTTGTAACTTCCGGTATAAAGCTTGTGCTGTAGGTCAGTAGCGTAGAAATATCAATGGCAAAATCCAGTCCCCAGTCCTTTGTATCGCCGGTAACTGTGCCAAGCCCCGTCACGCTGGAGCTGTCGCACAGGATCGCGGCGACCAAAAAGATGCTCATGCCGCTCACATCGATCTGTGTGACACCACTTGGAATGGTGGACGTGCCGTACAGATAATAATACAGCTTGGATGCATTACTGGCAGTTGTTGGATAATATGTTCCTTCTGCATAAGTGCTGCTACTGTCAAACGATGCTGTTAGTGTTTGCGTATTATTATCGCTGTCTTTAATCACAAATGTTATTGTCACTGTGTAGGAACCAAGCAACGATATTGAGTGTGTTTTATTAGTTCCAAAGAAACACTGATAATTCGACGTACCCGAAGCATAACTAATATTAGTACTCGTATATTTAGTGTTTCCGCTGGAGTCTTTTATTACCACACTGGTTACATCGCTTAGCGTATATCCTGAACCCGTTGAGTCCATTACAACATACTTAATGTCGCAATGTTCGAACGTCCGGGATGTAAAGCTTGAAAATGTGATGTTCGCCGACGTACTCACAGTAGCCTCGCTGACCCCATACTCCACATTCACATTCACAATGCCATAGGCGGAGAAATCGCTGGCGGTGAAGGTATAGAAATCCAGACCGGCCTCCTGGCTCTGCTCGTCCTCGATCCACTCCACATTGCCGTCATCGTCCATGTGGTAGACCAGGGCATAGCTGGCCTCCAGGCCGTCCGCGTCCTCCGTGGCAAGGTCGAGACCGCTGATGGTAACGGTCACGTCCTCCGCAGGCTGCACCTCCACGCCGTCAACATAGAAGGATATGTCAAGAATTATGGAATCGATGACGGTGTAGGTCTCGTCATACAGAGCGAAATCCTGCTCGGCCACAGCCGCCAGAAACGCCTCTGCATCCTCGTCCGTCAGGGTCTCCACAGTCATGGTGACGCCATCGGCGAACGCCCCTTCGGGGGCAGCTACCGTGACGGTGACGGGGGTCTCGCCCTCATCCTCCGTCTCCAGCTCCGCCGTAAGGGTGACGGCGGGCATATCGGTTTCGTCTTCGGCCTCGGCCTCGTCCTCCTCCGTCTCCTCCACAGAGACGGCGGTCAGGGAGACCTGGGCCTCATCGGCGGCGGATTCCTCCTCCGCAGACTCGTCCCCGGCGGTCTCTTCCTCCGCGGACTCATCCTCGGCGGATTCTTCCTCCACGGTCTCGTCCTCGGCGGATTCTTCCTCTTCGGACTCGTCCTCCGTGGCTTCTTCCTCCGCGTTTCCGTCATCCTCCATCAGCGCTTCCACGGAAGCGCTGACCTCGGCGGCGCCATCCTCTGTTTCGTCATAGGCAAAAGACGACAACGGCATCAGGCTGAGCATCATGCAGAAGCACAGCAGAAGCGCCATGAATCGTTTGTTCATTTTCCTCATTTTTCTTGCCTCCTAAACATACGGCATGAATTTAAAGCCATTTAAAGCGGACTTCTCGCTTTTTTAATCTTATTCATTCGCCTTCCGGCGATGGCAGGTATTTTTCCTTCAGGTACTGGATCATAAGCAGCATATAATCCAACTGCGGCTTGAGATAATCCTCGTTTTCAAACATGGCGTAATGGACGCATATACGCCCGAAGGTGAAGATAAGCGGCTCTATTGCCTCCGCCGGAACGCCATATATCTTTGACAATTTCTCCGCGTGGCTCCTATAGCGGATTACCATGTCCTTGACAAATTCCCGACCATAGTGCAGATAATGGGGCGACGCATAGACCTGGTACATAAAGCGGTATTTTGGCCCATGCTGCTTGGCAAATCGATAAGGCATCTCACGGCAGTAGGACTCAATACCCTCTACCCTTGTGGGCGCACAGGCCAAAAAGTCATCGTCGATCTTCGCCATGCAGTAGGCGGTGGATTCGATGACGATCTGCTCCTTGCCGTCAAAGTAGTTGAACAGGTTCCCCGAACTCATGCCGCAGGCCTTGCCCAGCATCTTGACGTTGGTGGCCTCCAGGCCGTTTTCGCAAAGGCAGTCGTAACATCGCTCCAGCATCCAGTTTCTTTTTTCATCCTTCGTTTGCAGTTCGTTCAATACACAAATTCTCCCCATGTTCGACAAATGAATGGTTAGTCAAACTTTTTCTTTCTTACCATAGCACCAACAGCCCGGAATGTCAAGACTTTTCGTGCTTATATCACATAATGTTAACTATATGCTATTTTATCCTATTATATCAACCTAATCGTTCTAACTGAGATGGGATCCATGGCATTAAAACCCCTTCCCATAAAAAACAGCTCACACGGTATTTCGTGTGAGCTATATAAAGTAGGGCGTCACGGAATTACGCTCTTAACACGCCGCCTCCGCCAGGCAGCAACGCACCCCTGGTGGCAACAGCTCCGTTAAGCATCTTCCCGTATCAGTAGTTCCCGATACTGGCGGCCAGCAATGTCTTTGTGCTACAAAGACCCCGCTCCGCTGGCAGGTTGGGGACTCCCCAAACCCCTATTGAACATCCCCGTTGGGGATGGACTGCACATTCCTGCGGAATGTTTAATAACAGAGGCAAAAAATAAAAGGTTCTATAATAAAAGTTGGGGTCGGGCAAAGAGCTAAACCCGAAAAAAAGGTTGAGCATAGAGGAGAAATCCGTTACTGTTATAAGGCACCACTACCGAACAGAAAGGATGACGCTCTATGCTCAACAAGGATTATACATCAAAGATTCTCGATTTAGTTGCCAGCATAATCGACGCGTTTCGCAAGGTCACTTCAGCCACTGAGATCGCAGCGCAGCATGATGTTTCTGTTTCCACGGCCTTGCGCTGTTTTGACCTCGTTTCTTTTCGCCCTAAGAAGCTTCCTGCCGTACTCTCCATCGACGAGTTTAAGGGAAACGCCGGACATCAGAAGTATCAAGCCATTCTTACAAACCCGGAAAAGAAAGGCTTAATAGTGACAAGTAACTATTAAGCCTTCCCTTTTTAGGATTTCCCCCTTTTTTGTTTTCTACAGGCAAAAAAACAGCAGTTCCGGCTTGAGCCGTTCTGCTGTTCTTTGACAGACTGAATCCCCAGGAGCGCAGCTCCTGGGGATAATGTATATTACGCTAAATCAGTCGATGCCGCCGAAGCCTCCGGGAGGTTCTTCGCCCGGCTCCAAGTCTGCGGGGATTTCGGGGTAATCTTCATAGGACTCGGCTGTCTCGCCGCTGGCCTCGCCGGAGGCGACGTCAAGGGAGCCGCCGCTGGCGTAAAGCACCAGGGTCTCGAAGAAGGCGATGCAGGTGTCATAGTCGCAAAGGGATTCCTCCCCATCCACCAGGACAATGGCGCAGTCATTTTCCGGGTGGAACTGAACGCCCATGATGAAGGTCTTGTCCGTGCGCTCGATGGCCTCGATGATTTCCACGCCGTCGGCGGTGGTGCTGGCCGTCACCTCAAGGTTCGTTCCTTCCACGCTGGCGATGCACTGATGGTGCCAGGAGGACACATTCTCAAGGGTGGTGTCGCCCACGATGGCGTACAGCAGAGAGTCAGTGTCCAGAATGTCAATGTCGTGGCGGGCATAGGTGCGGTTTTCCGCGTCGGCGGGCATACGGTGGGTGTCGTTGTACTCTACGCCCAGGGACTCATAATAATTGGGGATGTCCTGGGTGAAGGTGACGCCGGAGACAATGCCCAGCATCTGCTCGCCCCGGCAGATGCACAGAGTGGAGATGTCGTTTTCAATGCAGTAGGCGACCAGCAGGTAGTCGGATATATCGCGGGTGGCGTTGATCTCCTCGCCCTCGTTCTCCTCCGTCATGGGGTCGGCAAACAGGGAGGGGCTGATGTCCTCGCCGCCGGTGACAATCACGCCGTCGATGCCCTCCAGGGCCTCGGCCAGGTTGGTCGCGTCAAAGTCCAGCTCCTTGATAGCGTCGGCATATTCCTGCTTCAGCATACCGGATTCCTCCATGCAGTCCTCGGTCAGATCCCCCTCGTCGTCATAGGTGACGGCGGTGGAGGTGATCTGGGGCAGCTCCACAGGGATGCCGCCTGCGGCCTCCACAACCGCAGCCAGACGGGAGTAATCCTGCGTATCGGATTTCCAGGAAATGCCGATGACGGGCTTGTCCTCCTCCGCCTCTGCGGAGGCTTCTCCAGAGGCCTCGCTGGAGGCCAGAACGGACACGGTACACAGACTGAATACCATGACCAGCGCCAAAATGAGAGAGAGCAGCTTTTTCATTTTTGCTTACTTCCTTTCTAAGAATAGCTTATGTTTGCTATTATAGACGTTTTTCGTTTCACACACAATAGGCAAGTGTACAAATATTGACATAAGAATAATAAATTTTATTGTACATTTTTCCTTATTATTATCTGAAGGTCGATTGTAAAATGAAGTTGAACACCTAAAAAATCCATAGCGATTGAATCCG
>JAJQCH010000138.1 GCA_021202795.1 Oscillospiraceae bacterium | reverse complement strand
GATCCGTCACTACGGCAACATAATCATGGGCAATCATAGCCACCGGGTCGGCGGTATACGTATCTCCGCACCGGGTGCAGGTGTAGGTCGTGTACCCTTCTTCTGTGCAAGTAGGATCTGTCACTACCGCTTCATAGCTGTGACCTGTCGCCTCCACTGTATCAGCGGTGTACGCGTCTCCACACCGGGTGCAAGTGTAGGTCGTATACCCCTCCTCTGTGCAGGTGGGGTCTGTCACTACCGCAACGTAGTCATGACCAACCGCGTCAACCGGGTCGGCAGTATACGTATCCCCACACCGAGAACAGGTGTAGGTCGTGTACCCTTCCTCCGTGCAGGTCGGGTCTGTCACCACCGTTTCATAGCTGTGGCCCGTTGCCTCCACTATGTCGGCAGTATACGTATCCCCACACATGGAACAAGTATAGGTCGTATACCCTTCCTCCGTGCAGGTAGGATCTGTCACCACCGCAACGTAGTCATGGGCAATCATAGCCACCGGGTCGGCGGTATACGTATCTCCGCACCGGGTGCAGGTGTAGGTCGTGTACCCTTCTTCTGTGCAAGTAGGATCTGTCACTACCGCTTCATAGCTGTGACCTGTCGCCTCCACTGTATCAGCGGTGTACGCGTCTCCACACCGGGTGCAAGTGTAGGTCGTATACCCCTCCTCTGTGCAGGTGGGGTCTGTCACTACCGCAACGTAGTCATGACCAACCGCGTCAACCGAGTCGGCAGTATACGTATCCCCACACATGGAACAAGTATAGGTCGTATATCCTTCCTCTGTACAGGTGGGGGCTGTCACCACAGCAACATAATCATGGGCAATCGTAGCCACCGGGTCGGCAGTGTATGTATCCCCACACCGGGTACAGGTGTAGGTCGTGTATCCCTCTTCCGTGCAGGTAGGGTCTGTCACCACGGCAACGTAGTCATGACTGTCATACAATACGGTCACATCCACTTGGGCGTCTCCGTCCTGGGCGTCGGTCTCCTGGGCATCGGAAACATAGCCGAACACCTGCACCCAGTAATAGACCTCGTCGACACAGAAGCAGGCGACGCCCACGGCAGTGTAATCCTCGCCCAGCATATTCCGCCGGTGTCCCTGCCCCTCATAGCTCTCGTCCGCCTCCAGCCAGGCGGCGAACACCTCCGCCGCCGTGCCGTAGCCATAGGCGATATTCTCCCCATAGCTCTGCACCTCGTCCCAGGTCAGGGTGTACCAGGCAGAGCCGTCCGGGCGGGTGTGGGAGAAGGACAGGGCCAGCTCCGCCGCCCGCGCCATGGCGATCTGCTCCAGGGCATAGTCATAGCTCAGCGGCTCCAGCTCTGTCAGAAGGGTTTGCTCAGCATCCTCCTCGTCCCAAATCCAGGCGTCCTCTCCGGTACGAAGCTGATTTATCAGCTCCAGCATAGAGCGGGCCTCCGTCTGGTCATAGACGCCGGAAACGGTAACGGTTCCATAGCAGGCGACAATTTCGTCTTCCTCCTCGACCTCATCTTCGCTCTCGCTCTCCTCTTCCTGGGACTCATCCTCCTGGTAGACGGCAGCCTGCCCGATGTCGGCAGTCTCCTCCATCGGCATGGGAGCCTGAGTCTGGGTCTCCTCCATCGGCATGGGAGCCTGAGTCTGGGTCTCCTCCACCGATTCAGGAGCCTCCACCGGTTCTGGGGCAGCCTCCGGCGAGCCGTCCGCCAGAGCGGTCACGCCCATACACAAAAAGACGGCCAGCAGCAGCGATACAAATTTTTTCATCGGTTTCCCCTTTCTGAATGTCGGGCCAACTTCTCCTCGTTCCAAAAATCACACATTTTATTGTACCACACAACGCTCTCCTGCGCAAGGCGGCAAAAAAGCCCGACGGCCTGATTCGGGCCGCCGGGCAAAGCCAAGCCAGGATTCCACAGCGCTTATGTGAGCAACATCACCACGCCGCTGACGGCCATCATGACATAGATGGCCTTGCGCATGGTGTCGGCGTTGATTTTCTGGAAGACGGTGTTTCCCAGCTTTGTCCCCAGGAGCATACCCGCGAGACCCACGGCGGCACACAGGAGTACATGATGGGTCACGACGCCGCTGGTGAACCGCAGCACCACCACATAGGCGTTGGAAATCATAAAATATCCCTGAATGGTGGCCAAATAATCCTCCTTCTCCTCCGTGGCGGAGGAGAAGTACAGACTGACCGGCGGTCCTCCGATGGCGAACAGGGCGCTCATGACGCCCCCCAGGCTCCCGGCCAGCAGCCCGTTTCCCAGGCTGGCCCGCATCCGCACCCGCTTGGCGATGAAGATGAAGTAAATGCTTAACCCTACCAGCAGTACCCCCAGCATCCGTTTCAGCACCTGGTTGTCCAGCCCGGCGGCGAAATGCACCACCGCCCAGGACACCACAAAATAGGCCGCCAGAGGGGTGATGAGCAGCCGCCAGTTGATGTGCTTTCGGTAATGGATGGCCGCAATGGTGGCCTGTACCGCCGTCACCATATTGATGACTGCCGCCGCTCCCAGGGTGGAACCGACCACATAAGGGAAGAACATCATGCAGAAAATTCCCTCGAATTGCAATAGCAAGTTGCAATAGTTTTTTCAGTGATGCTCGTTGGC
>JAJQCH010000122.1 GCA_021202795.1 Oscillospiraceae bacterium | reverse complement strand
ATTCAATCGCTATGGATTTTTTAGGTGTTCAACTTCATTTTACAATCGACCAATTGAAAAAACACTTGCAATTTGGCGTCTGTTCTGGTATTATACTATGGCTGTCCTTTGACGGCAGGAAGGAGCTGATTACGATGGCTAAATGTGCGGTATGCGGAAAAGGCGTGACTTTCGGCATCAAGGTCAGCCACTCCCATCGGCGCACCAATCGGATGTGGAAGCCAAACGTAAAGCGCGTGAAGGCGGTCGTGGACGGCAAGCCCCAGCACATTTATGTTTGCACCCGCTGTCTGCGTAGCGGCAAGGTCGAGCGCGCAGTGTGAGTTTATTACGATTTTTATGCGATGCAGATATAGCCCGAAGCTGTTTGGCTTCGGGCTTTTCTTTTCGTTTGCTCCTGTTCCGTTTTCTGTGGACTTCCGGGGGTGGGTAGATTATAATATCATCAGCAAAGGAAATTTCCGGGAGGTGTGGGGATGAAAAAGGTTCTGCTGGTATTCGGCACCAGGCCGGAGGCGGTGAAGATGTGTCCGCTAGTTTTGGAGCTTCGGCGGCGGGGGACGGTGCGGCCTGTGGTGTGTGTGACGGGGCAGCACCGGCTGCTGCTGCGGGATGTGCTGGAGATCTTTCAGGTGACGCCGGACTATGACTTGGCCCTGATGGAGCGGGAGCAGTCCCTGGACGGGCTGACCGCCGCCTGCCTCACGGCCCTGGGGCCGGTGCTGGAGCGGGAATCTCCCGACCTGGCGCTGGTGCATGGGGACACCACCACCGCCCTGGCGGCGGCGATGGCCGCCTTTTACCGCCATATCCCGGTGGGCCATGTGGAGGCGGGCCTGCGCACCGGGGATCTGGCCGCCCCCTTCCCGGAGGAGTTTAACCGCCGAACGGTGGACATGGTGAGCCGGTATGCCTTCGCCCCCACGGCGGAGGCCAGGGAGAATCTGCTGAGAGAGGGCTTCGACAGCAGCCGGATATGGGTCACGGGGAACACCGGCATAGACGCCCTGCAATATACCCTCCGGCAGGACTGCGCCGACCCGGCGCTGGATTTTTTGGCGGAGGGTATTCCCGTGGTGCTGACGCTTCACCGGCGGGAGAGCCTGGGCCGCCCCATGGAGGAGGTGCTGGCCGCCGTCCGAACCCTGGCGGCGGATATGCCGGGTCTGCGGATTCTCTGCCCCGTCCACCCCAACCCCCAGGTGCAGGAGACGGTATACGCCGCCCTGGCCGGACAGGAAAACATCCGTCTGACGGAGCCAATGGATACGGTAACGTTCCATCATGCCCTGGCCGGGGCGCGGCTGATTCTGACCGACTCCGGCGGGGTGCAGGAGGAGGCGGCGGCTCTGGGCGTTCCGGCCCTGGTGCTGCGGGAAAAAACCGAGAGGCCGGAGGGCATACAGGCCGGGGGTTTGCTGCTGGCCGGCACAGGCCGGGAGGCGGTATATACACAGTGCCGCCGTCTGCTGGAGGATGAGACGGCCTGGCAGGCCATGCGGAATCGCCCCAACCCCTACGGCGACGGTCATGCCTCTGAGCGGATTGCGGAGGTTTTAGAACAATTTTGAGGCTTTGGGCCTGAATTTAACAAAACCCGTCACGGTTGTGACGGGTTTGTAATTTTCGTAAGAAAATCTTAAATATTATTAGGTTTACAACTACGGCGGGCCAGTGCTATCATGGAAAACAGGAACCCATCTGTCGGGGTGGGGTAAGCACTATATCCAGGGGCTGTAAACGGCCCTGAGAAGGAGGAACCCTATGAAAAGGATTGTTGCGGCTCTGTGCCTGTGCGCGCTGACGCTGGGCCTGCTGGGAGGCTGCTCCGGCAGTAGCGGGGAGACCGCTTATGTGGAGTCTGTCTCCCTGATCACAGGCACCGGCTCCGTGGGCCTGGCGGATCGTTACGCCGGAAAGGTAGTGGCCGGACAGACCGAGGAGGTGAAGCGGGACACGGAAAAGACCATCCTGGAGACCTACGTGGAGGAGGGGGACACGGTCGAGGCGGGAGATCTGCTGTTTTCCTATGACATGGAGGCCATGCAACTATCCCTCGACAAGCTCTATTTGGAAAAGGAGAGCTATGAAAACACCATCACCGCCGCAGAGAGCGAGATTTCCGAGCTGGAGACCCAAAAGGCCAAGGCCAGCTCCAGCGACCAACTCAGCTACACCTTGCAAATCAGCTCCAAGGAGGCGGACATCCGGGAGGCGGAATATAACATCGCCCTGAAGGAGCGGGAGATCGCCGCTATGGAGGCGGATATGGAAAACACGGACATCACCGCCCCCATTTCGGGCCGGATCATGAGCATTTCGGAGGAGGGAAGCTACGACAGCTATTACTCCGACAGCTCCGCCGGAACCACCTATATCACCATCATGGACGTCACCACCCTGCGGGTGGAGGGGAACATCAACGAGATGAACGCCTACGCCCTGACGGAGGGCATGGCAGTTACCATCCGCTCCCGCGTGGACGAGAGCCAGACCTGGTCGGGAACCATCACCTCCATCGACTGGGAAAACCCCGTCACCAACGATAACGACAGCTATTATTATATCTACTCGGACGACATGACTACCTCCAGCAAGTACCCCTTCTATATCGAGCTGGAGGACACAGAGGGCCTGCTGCTGGGCCAGCACGTCTATATCGAACCCTCCACAGGGGACGGCGGGAGCGGCTCCGGCCTGATGCTCCCCTCCTATTACATCACCGGCGGGGCGGAAAACGCCTATGTCTGGGCGGCCAATGATAAAGACAAGCTGGAAAAGCGCTCCGTCACCCTGGGCGCTTATGACGGGGACACGGACTGCTATGAGATCCTCTCCGGCCTGGACACGTCAGATTATATCGCCTTCCCGGATGACAGCCTTTCCGAGGGGATGGCAGTGGAGAAATACGACGAGGACAGCTTCTCTGACGACGAGGTCGTCGTTTCCGTGGGATGAGGTGGCTACCATGCTGCTTGAAATGAAAAACATCTGCAAGGATTTCCCCCAGGGGGGCGAGACGGTACACGTCTTAAAGCGGGTGAATCTCTCCATCGAGCAGGGGGATTACCTGGCTATTATGGGGCCTTCCGGCTCCGGCAAGACCACCCTTATGAACATCATCGGCTGCCTGGACGTTCCCACCAGCGGGACATACCGCCTAAACGGTGAGAACCTGGCCCAGGCCACAGACAACCGGCTGGCGGACGTGCGAAACTCCACCCTGGGCTTTGTGTTCCAGAGCTTTTACCTCCTCCCCAGCCTGACGGCCAGGGACAACGTGGCCCTGCCCCTGCTGTACGCCGGGGTCAGCAAGCGCACCCGCTCCCGCCGGGCGGCGGAGGCGCTGCGGATGGTGGGCCTTTCTGACCGCATAGACTTTCTGCCCACGCAGCTCTCCGGCGGCCAGCAGCAGCAGCGGGTCGCCATCGCCAGAGCCATGATAAACCGGCCCAAGCTGCTCCTGGCGGACGAACCCACCGGCGCCCTGGATTCCGCCTCCGGCCAGCAGGTCATGGATATTTTCGACGAGCTGCACGACCAGGGTACCACCATCGTGCTGATTACCCATGCCCCGGAGATCGGCCAGCGGGCCAGCCATATGCGGCGGATCCTGGACGGGGTGCTTCTGCCGGAGGAGGGAGGCGAGCCGGATGCATAAAGCGAAGAAAAAATCCCACAAAAAGCTGATTATCAGCATTATCGCCGTGATTCTGGCTGTGGCCCTGCTGATTGGGATTCTGTTCATCGTCCGCAATCGCATCGGCGGGGCGGTGAACGTCTACCCGGTCAGCCAGGTCTCCACCAGCGGCGACTATGCCTACGAGACAGAGACGGAGGGGGCCGTCACGGCAGACAAGATTCAGTCCGTGTATATCTCCTCTACCCAGCAGGTGACAGAGATCTATGTGACCGAGGGCCAGACCGTGGCCGTGGGCGACCCCATCCTGGCCTACGACACCACCCTCAGCCAGGTGGAGCTGGACAGGAAGGCCATCTCCGTCCAGCAGCTTGAGCTGGAGCTGGAAAGCGAGGAGAAAAATCTTTCCGACATTGGCAATTACGCCATCGGCTCCGGTGGGGGGTACAGCATTTCCACCGGCACCTATACCGGCACCGTCACATCGGTCAGCGTCCCCTATTTCAAGGGGGGCAGCGGCACCGCCGACGACCCCTATGTCTGGCTGTGGAGCGACAGCATTGAGTACACCGACGCAGTGATACAAATGCTGGTGAATCCCCCCGTCCAGGAGGAGCCGGAGCCGACTCCCACCCCGGTTCCCACGGGGGGATCCCAGGAGACGGCGGAGCCGGATCCCACCGAGGAACCCCAGGAAACGGACACCCCGGCGGAGACGGACGCCCCGGCGGAGACCGACACCCCGGCAGGGACCGACGCTCCTACAGAGACTGACACCCCGACGGAAACAGATACCCCGACGGAGACCGAGGCCCCGGAGCCGGAGGAGACTGGGGACGGGCGGGTCTATGTGGTGTTTGAGATTCGGGAATCCAACGCCCCCAAGGGAACCCTGACCCGCTGCTGGGAGATGGCTTTTCGAGAGGTGACAAGCACCACGACCTCGACCACCGACGCCGACACCGATATATCCGGCGCGGACGATACCGCCGCCCCGGAGGAGATGGACGAGGCAGAGGACACAACGCCTGACACCGGGGCGGAGGACGCCCCCGGCGGGGACGGGGAGGACGTGAGCGGGGACGGAGAGGAAATCGCCGACGGCGATTCCAGCGGCACGACCACCACCACGACTACCGTCACCGTTTCCAGCCAGTGGGTGTTCTCCGTAATTGAGCCAAATTATGTCCCGGACGAGGAGGAGACCGACGAAGGGGAGGTGTACATCGACACCACAGTGTATTACACCGCCTCGGAGGTGGCCCAACTCAAGCGGGAGAGCCAGCAGCGGATCGCCGACCTGACCATTCAGCTCAAGGTGGCCCAGCTTGAATACGAACAGCTCGAGTATGAGCTTTCAAACGGCGTGATATACGCCACCGTGGCCGGGACGGTGAAGACCGTCCGGGACCCGGACACCGCCCTGGCGGAGGACGCCCCGGTGGTGCTGGTCTCCGGCGGGGGCGGCTACTACGTCACTGGGGTGCTGGGGGAGTTCGACCTGGACACCATGGCCGTGGGCGACACGGTGACGATCTATAGCTGGCAGTCCGGGGAGCAGATTGAGGGAACCATTACGGAAATCTCTGAATACCCCACGGAGAGCGATGAGTATTATTATTACACCGACGGCAACACCAACATTTCCAAATATCCCTTCACCGTTATGGTCAGCGAGGACGCCAATCTCCGGGAGGGGGAGTATGTGTACATCTATCTTGCCAATTCCGGCTGGAACGACGACGGCTCTGTGTATCTCTATAACCCCTTTATCCGCACGGAGGGGGGCAAGAGCTATATCTGGGCGGCGGCAGAGGACGGTACCCTGGAAAAGCGCTACGTCACCACAGGCATATCCCTTTGGGGCAGCTATACCCAGATCACCGGCGGCCTGACAGAGGAGGATTATGTGGCCTTCCCCTACGGCAGGAGCCTGCGGGACGGGGCCAGGGTCAAGTACAACGAGGACACCGACTCGCTGTACGGCTACTGAGAGGGGAGGCGTTTGTAAATGGCTGAAAATCTGGCCCTGGCCTTCCAGGGAATCTGGGCCCACAAGCTGCGGTCGTTTCTGACCATGCTGGGCATTATCATCGGCATTGCCTCCATCATCACCATCGTGTCCACCATTAAGGGCACCAACGAACAGATCAAGGAAAACCTGATCGGCGCCGGGAACAACGCGGTGGTGCTGGAGCTGTATCAGGACGGGTACACCTATTATGTGGATTACGAGGGTACCCCGGAGGGGGTAATCCCCATCACGGAGGAGATCCGGCAGGAGCTGCTGGCCATCGACCATGTGGTCTCCGCCAGCCTCTACTACACCAGAGAGTATTATTACGCCGGGGTGTATTACCAGAACACCCAGTACACCGGGGCCTTCTACGGCGTGGACGAGTATTATCTGGACATCTATGGCTATCAGCTCTGCTATGGCCGGGGCTTTTTGCAGGAGGATTTCGACCAGTGCCGAAAGGTGGTCATTTTAGACACCCAGGCTGCCGCCTCCCTGTTCGGCGGGGCATACCCCATCGGCAGGACCCTGGAAATTCAGGGGGAGCCGTTCACCGTCATCGGCGTGGTGGGGCAGTCCAGCGCCACGGAGCTGACCATCGAGACCCTCAGCGACTATTATACCTACGCGGACACCTCCGGCGGCAGTATGTTCATACCCGGCACGGACTGGGGCATCACCTTCCGCTTCGACGAGCCGCAGAAGGCGGTGCTTCAGGCCGCCAGCACCGACGACATGACCGCCATCGGCCAGGAGGCGGCGGAGCTTTTAACCAGCTCTCAGACCGCCAGCGCGGACAGCTCCTTTTCCTATGAGAGCAACGACCTGATGGAGCAGGCCGAGGATCTCCAGAATCTCTCCAACGCCACCAACAAGCAGCTATTGTGGATCGCGGCTATCTCCCTGCTGGTGGGGGGCATCGGGGTGATGAACATCATGCTGGTGACGGTAACGGAGCGAACCCGTGAGATCGGCCTGAAAAAGGCCATCGGCGCCCGGAAAAAGCGGATCCTCTGGCAGTTTCTCACGGAGGCCGCCGCCCTGACCAGTATCGGCGGCGTGGTGGGCGTGGCCGCCGGGGTCATCCTCAGCCGCCTGATCTCCACCATCATGGGAACCCCCACCGCTATCAGTCCCCCGGCGATTGTCATCGCCGTGCTGTTCTCCATGGTCATCGGCATCGTCTTCGGCATGATCCCCGCCGTAAAAGCGGCGAACCTGAACCCGATAGACGCCCTGAGGCGGGAATAAAGAGAGAGCCTATACCAAACCGCAGTTTTGTGACGCACTTTGTCAAGGGCAGGGACTGTAATCAAAGCCTGAGACTAGCGCTAGGGTCAGGACTGCGTCGCGGTATACCCGCGCAAGAAGAAAGCCGCCGGATCAACCGGCGGCTTTCTTCTTGCGCGGCAAAATGTCAGGATAGGGGTTAGAGAGAATGTCATAAGCGTCTGCATTGTTTTATGCCAATGGTTTTAGGAGCAAAAATGGCGTCTGCGCTTTCTGCCTAGCGCAGATTTTAGGAGGTGAGCGCTCCCGCTTAAGCCAGAGGTGATGCGTCCAGTGGCCGAAAGGAGCGGCCCAGCGCCGCATAGAGGAGAGGGAGATAGGCAGCCCGATCGCTGTCTGCACTATAAAATTAGCATTAGCTAACTGGCTGGCTAAGAATTTGTTAGGCTTCCCTAACTGGTGTTATATTACCATAGCTTTCACTGTCTGTCAACAGTTTTTTGGAGTTTTTGAAAAAATTTTTAGGGAGCCTCTGAATCAATCGGCGCAGGTAGCGTTGATCGATTCAGAGGCTCCTTAGAGGGGAATCCCCTTGTCCGTCACAGGAGTTACATATCCCCGGCTTGATTCTGGGCAGTCAGACGCCAGCGGTTGGAGCGCTCGTACCAGAGGCCGAAGGGGACGGAGGCGAAGGGGGCGATCATGCAGGCGATGTACAGCCCGTCCAGGCCCCAGAGAAGGTTAAACAGCACGCTCAGGGTGACGCGCACCAATATGCAGTTTATAAGGCTTGAAAAGAACACATACCAGGTGTTCCCGGCCCCCAGCATCAGGCTGTGGTAGACCAGGAAGACGGCGTAAAATAGCTGGCCGATGATCTCAATCCGCAGGTTCCGCACGGCGGCGGCGGAGGTCTCCGGGTCGGAGGTGAAGGCGCTGACAAGCCAGGGAGCGGTCAGCTCCACGAACAGGACGATGACGAGAGCCAGGGCTACGGTGATTCGCATGGCGGAGTACATGGTCTCTCTGGCCCGGTCGTACAGGCCCGCCCCGATGTTCTGGGCGATCATCCCGGCGGCGGCGGTGGACATGGTGCTGATGAATAGCTGGCAGAACTCCTTGATTTTGTTGGAGACCCCGTTCCCTGCGGAGACCGCCACCCCGTAGCCGTTAATCAGGAAGGTGACGGAAAGCCAGCTCAGGGCGGCCATGCTCATCTGCACGGCGCAGGGAAAGCCCAGCTTTACTTCCTTTTTCAGCATGGGGCCGTTGACCCGCAATGTTTTCAGCCGGAGGCCGAAGCTCTCCTTATCCCGCCAGAGGAAGATCAGGGCGGCGGCAAAGCTGACGGCCTGGGACAGCACCGTGGCCAGGGCCGCGCCGAAGACACCCATCCCCAGCCCCGCTACGAACAGCAGATCCAGCACCACGTTGGCCGCCGAGGTGGAGGCCACGCAAATGAGGGGTGCGCGGGAGTTTCCCACCGCCCGGAGGGCTGCCGCCGCCCCGTTGTAGGCGGCCACGAATAGAAAGCCCGCCCCGCAGGTGATGAGGTACACGGCGGCCTCCTCCAGGGCCGGCGCGCCCAGGGCGATCAGCATGGGACGGCCCAGCAGCACCAGCAGGGCCGTGGCGATGAGACCGGCGGCCAGGCTGCCGAGGAAAAGGGTGGCGGTGGCCTGGTGGGTCTCCTCCCGCCGCCTGGCCCCAAAATACTGGCCGATCAGGATGCCCCCGCCGTTGCACAGGCCGATGAGGATCTGGGTGGCCATATTGGTGATGGTGTTAGCGTTGGTCAGGCCGGAGAGGGCCTCCGCGCCGATGAACTGTCCGGCCACAATGGTGTCCACCAGGCCGTACAGGGCCTGCAGAACGCTGGAAAGCACCAGGGGGGCAGCGTATTTTACCAGGGGGCGGAATATGCCCCCCTTTGTTAAATCAGTCTGTCCCATCAGTTTTTCAGGCTGTGGAGGGGGGCGGGAATGTGGCCCCCGCGGGCGATGAAATCCGCCGCGCTCTCCGAATGGACGGGCATGACCGGGGCGGCCCCCAAAAGGCCCCCGAAGTCCACCGTATCCCCCACCTGGCAGCCCACGGCGGGGATGAGCCGGACGGCGGTGGTTTTGTTGTTCACCATGCCGATGGCGGCCTCGTCCGCGATGATGGCGGAAATGGTCTCCGCTGGGGTGTCGCCGGGTACGGCGATCATGTCAAGGCCCACGGAGCAGACGCAGGTCATGGCCTCCAGCTTGTCGAGCGTCAGCACCCCGGAGCTGGCGGCGGCGATCATGCCCTCGTCCTCGCTGACGGGGATGAAGGCCCCGGAAAGGCCCCCCACCCGGCCGGAGGCCATCAGGCCCCCCTTCTTCACTGCGTCATTTAGCAATGCCAGGGCCGCGGTGGTGCCGTGGGTGCCGCAGACGGAAAGGCCCATCTCCTCCAATATCCGGGCCACGGAATCCCCCACCGCCGGGGTGGGAGCCAGAGACAGGTCAACGACTCCGAAGGGGACGTCTAACCGGCTGGCGGCAAGCCGGGCCACAAGCTGGCCCATCCGGGTGATGCGGAAGGCGGTCTTTTTGATGATTTCCGCCACTTCGTCAAAGGGCTTGCCCTTTGCCTCCTGGAGGGCGTGATAGACGACGCCGGGGCCGGAGACGCCTACGTTAATGGCGCACTCCGGCTCCCCTGGGCCGTGGAAGGCCCCGGCCATGAAGGGGTTATCCTCCACCGCGTTGCAAAAGACCACCAGTTTGGCGCAGCCGATGCTGCCCTGATCGGCGGTGGCCTGGGCGGTCTGCTTCACGATTTTCCCCATAGCGGCTACCGCGTCCATGTTGATGCCCGCCTTGGTAGAGCCAACATTCACGCTGGCGCACACAAGCTTTGTCTCCGCCAGGGCCTGGGGGATGCTGTCCATCAGACGGCGGTCGCCCTTTGTGAGGCCCTTCTGCACGAGGGCGGAGAACCCCCCGATGAAATCCACCCCGCAGGTGGCGGCGGCTCTGTCCATGGCTTTGGCGATGGGGGTGTAGTCCTCCCCGTCGCTGGCCTGGGCCACCATGGCGATGGGCGTCACGGAAATGCGCTTGTTCACAATGGGGATGCCAAGCTCCGCCTCGATGCCCTGGGCCACCGGGAGAAGATTCTCCGCCTGGCGGCAGATTTTGTCATACACCCGCCGGGCGCAGGTGTCGATATGAGGGTGGGCGCAGTCCAGAAGGTTAATCCCCATGGTGACGGTGCGTATGTCAAGATGCTGGTTATCCAGCATATCAATGGTTTGCAGGATGTCATAGGTGTTCAGCATGGCGATACCTCATATACGATGCATGGCATTAAAAATATCCTCTCTTTGGATGCGGATATCCAGGCCCAGCTCCTTGCCCTTGTCCACCAGGGAGGTGCGCACCTCGTCGAAGGACAGGTCGGAGGTGGCGGTGTCCACCAGCATGACCATAGTGAACACGCCGTCCATGATGGTCTGACTCAAATCCAGCACGTTCACCTTCATGGCGGCCAGCAGCGTGCATACGTCCGCGACAATGCCGATGCGGTCTTGGGAAAATACGGATACAATGGCTCTCATTCGTCTGCTCCTTGTGTATAAAAATATTTATTATATATGTTGATGTTCGTATGCATCACAAATCCACCACATCCACCACGGTCAGCCGATTCCCGTCCACGGTGAAGCGGACGTCGAAGCGGAGGTAGTTGAAGCCGTAGCGGCGGGCAGGATCGTGGATATAGGCGGGGCGGGGATCCTGGGCAAGCAGGTCTATCAGGGGCTGGCGCTTGCCTTCTGGGATTTTTTCCAGCAGGGTCGGGGGAAACTCCACCTCCAGACGGTAGTCCAGCACGTCGCCGGCGAAGCCGGCAGACGCCTCCGGGTGGCTGTCCGTAAACGGGAGATAGGGCTTCACGTCATAGATGGGCGTGCCGTCCATCAAATCGGCCCCGGCGACATACAGCACCGGGCCGAGCTTTTCCTCCTGGCGGATAGCCGTAAGGCGCACGGAGGACAGGCCCAGCGCGTTTGGGCGATAGGGGGAACGGGTGGCGAACACCCCCATCCGCCGGTTGCCCCCCAGGCGCGGGGGCTTCACCGTGGCGGCCCAGTCATCGTGGCTGTTTTCTGAAAAGCCCCAGATGAGCCACAGGTGGCTGTACCCTTCCAGTCCACGAAAGGCCACGGGGTCGCGATACGGGGGCAGGAATACGATTTTCGCCTCCAGGCCCTCCACCAGTCCGCTTTGGCGCGGCAGACCAAACTTCGTGGGCAGGTCAGTATGTATCGCGGCGATGGGCCGAATGACCCGCTCCGAATCCAGCATACGCGCGGCCTCCCCAGCAAAAGCAATAAATAGTCTTATAGATTATAGCACATTGGCGGGCAGTTTCAAAGACAAAAAATCCCGCGCCCAAACCGGGCGCGGGAGAGGACGCGGTATTATGCTTTGGGCCTTTGCAGCAGACATATAAGATTGATAATGCCCAGAAGCAGGCACCAGGCGGCCCAGACACGCAAATCCAGGAAGGAGCCGGCCAGGGCAAAGCCAATGAGCGCGGCCAGCAGGAACAGAATCATTCCGGCGGCGGATGCCCCTTTGGAGGGTGCGTTTCTCGTGACGAGCTGGACGATGGCCCTAGCCAGCATCAGACAGGCCACCAGTGCGCCCGCAAAGCCGCTGACCTCATCACTCGATTCCAGGGCATTTGACAGCCCCGCAGCGCAAGACTGAAACAAAATGAGAAAGAACAGCACAAAGCACAAAATAGACGGGACGAGCTTACAGGTTTTCATGGCAATTCCTCCCAATTCACGGCGTCAGGGTGAACGTCTCGTTTAAAATATCGTCCGCCGTCCAGTTGTCGTAGCTGTAGACCCAGAGGGTCAGCTCTATCTCCTCAACCTGGTCGATGCCGTCCTCCTCCAGATCCTCGGTAAACCAATACATCTCGGTGAATTTGCAGTTGCCGGCGTCCACCGTGGTGGCCCAGTAGGGGTCGGACATATAGCCGTTCACGGAAACGTCCTCCGCGCTGAACATCAGCTCCTCGTCCGTTTTGTTTTCCAGATACAGGCTGACCGTATAGCCCCAGATGGGGTCGTCCTCACGGGCGGTGACGATGACGGTAATCTGGTCGTTGTCCACTAGCACGACGTTGCTCTCCTGAACCTCGTAGACGTAGGCGACTGCGTTTTCCTCCCCATAGGGATAGATATGCACCGTCTCCTCCGCCACATTGTCCGCCGTCCAGTCGTCAGAATCATAGACGCGGAAGGTCAGGGCGATGTCCGTATAGGCGACGCCGATGTCGTCCAGGACACTGTCATAAAAGGTTATCTCCTCGTTGGCCTTTTTCCCGGCGGCCACCTCCGCCGCCCAGTAGGGGTCGCTCTCCACCCCGTCCACGGAGGCGGTCAGGACAGAGAACATATAGGTCGCGTCCTCCGATTTGTTCTCCAGTGCCACATCCAAGGTGTAGCCCCAGATGCTGTCTGGGTCAAGGCCTGTGATAACAATGCTGCACTGGTCGTTATCGGCCACGGTGATTTCCTCAAAGGAAAGCTCCGACTCGGCCTCGGTCTCCTCCTCCGGCTCGGCTTCATCTTCGGTCTCGCTCTCCGCCGCCTCGTTATTGGTTTCCGACATAGCCGAAACGGCCTCCGTTACCGCGTCAGATGTGCCGCCGCATCCGGCCAGGAGGGTCAGCGCCAGGCACAGGGCCAGCGCCAGGGCAAGGATCTTGCTCAGTTTCTTCATGTGTTCTCCTTTCATATTTGCCAGATATTTCCGGTATATTCTTGAATGGCGCGGTCAGCGGCAAAGGCGCCGGATTCCGCGATATTCACAAGGGATACTCTGGCCGCCGCCCGTGGGTCGGCCAGCAGGCTGTAGAGCCTGTCGTGGGCCTGACGGTAGCTGGGGAAATCGGCCAGGAGCATATAGGGGTCGCCGCCGTAAAGCAGGCCGGCCACAAGGTCGGAATAGCTCTTGCCATCCCGGAAGCCGGTGCTGAAGCGGTCAAGCACCGCCTTTGTCACCGGGTCATTGTCATAATAATCGTGGGGCTGATAGGTGGGACGCAGGGTCTCCACCTCCTCCGCGTGCAGGCCGAACAGGAACATATTCTCGTCCCCCAGAAGCCTGTGCATTTCCACATTGGCCCCGTCCAGGGTGCCGATGGTAATGGCTCCGTTCATCATGAGCTTCATGTTGCCGGTGCCGCTGGCCTCCTTCCCGGCGGTGGAAATCTGCTCCGACACCTGGGCGGCGGGCATCAGCTTTTCCGCCATGGAGACCCGGTAATTGGCGGCAAAGAACACCTGAAGTTTCCCCTGGCACACCGGGTCGGCGTTCACATCTGCGGACAGGGAGTTTATCAGCTCGATGATCCGCTTGGCGGTGACATAGCTCCCGGCGGCTTTGGCCCCAAAGACGAAGGTGCGGGGCAGGAAGTCCATGTTGGGATTATCATGGAGCCGCTGCTGGAGACTTGTAATGAGCATGGCGGCCAGAAGCTGGCGCTTATATTCATGCAGGCGCTTGACCTGCACGTCCAGCACCGCAGCCGGGTCGGGGTGCGACCCCTGCTGCCGTTCAAGCCACTGGGCGAAGGACTGCTTGTTTTGATATTTTATCTCGCTCAGCCGATCTAGGACGGCGGGGTCGTTTTCATATTTGTGGAGCATACGCAGCTCTTCGGGGTTTGTGATAAATCCGGGGCCGATCAGCTCCCGCACCAGGCCCGACAGGGCCGGGTTCACCTGATCCAGCCAGCGCCGGTGGTCGATGCCGTTGGTGACGAAGGTATACCGCTCCGGCCTGAGACTGCATACGTCCGCGAACAGGCGGCTGGTCAGAATCTGTCCGTGGAGCGTGGACACGCCGTTGATTTTATAGCACACGGCCTGGCACAGGTTCGCCATATGCACCTGCCCGCCGGAGAGGATTAGGCACCGCTCCACGCGGGCCTCGTCTCCGGCGAATTGCTCCCGGAGATAGGCGCTCCAGCGCAGGTTCAGCTCCCGTATCCCCTGCCAGACCCTGGGCAGCAGGGACTGCACCAGGTCCTGGGGCCATTTTTCCAGCGCCTCGGACATGACCGTGTGGTTTGTATAAGCCACGCTGCCCTCCACGGCGGTCAGCGCCTCGTCCCAGCCCAGGCCGTCTTCGTCCATGAAAATCCGCATCAGCTCCGGGATGATCAGGGCTGGGTGAGTGTCGTTTATCTGCAAAACATGATGCTCCGGGAAGGAACGCACGTCCCCCCAGGCGGCCCGGTGCTTTTTCACGATGTCCTGGGCCGTGGCGGAGACAAAGAAATACTGCTGCTTCAGGCGCAGCTCCTTGCCCTGGAGGTGATCGTCCGCCGGATACAGCACCTTGGTGATGACCTCCGTCATGGTGCGCTCCTCCATGGCCTGCATATACTGCCCGCCGGAGAAAAGATACATATCCAGCTTCTGCGGGCTTCTGGCCTCCCAGAGGCGCAGGGTGTTCACCCGGTTCCCGCCGTAGCCGGCGATCAGCATATCACGGGGTACGGCCAGCACGCTGGTATACCCGGCCTGCCGGGTGTGGCAGGTGCCGGTATAGTCCCATTCCTCCTCCACATGGCCGCCGAAGCGCACCTCGCAGGTGTCCTCCTCCCTGGGGATGAGCCAGCCCTGGGCGCCGAGACGCCAGTCGTCCGCCTCCTCGGTTTGACAGCCGTTTTCCATCACCTGACGGAAAAGACCCAGCTCATAACACAGGGAATAGCCTGTGGCCGGAATGTTCAGCGTAGCCATGCTGTCCATATAGCAGGCGGCCAGGCGGCCCAGGCCGCCGCTTCCAAGGCCCGCGTCAGGTTCTATTTCAAATATATCGGCAGCACTGCGGCCCATGGACTCCAGCGCCTGGGTCAAAGCCTCGCCCAGTCCCAGATTATAGGCGTTTTTCATCAGGCTCCGACCCAGCAGAAATTCCAGAGACAGATAATGTACCTGTCGAGTCTCCTGCCCCGGCTGGGCGGCCAGGGTGCGGCTCATGATCTCGCGAATGACCATGGCCGCCGCCTGGAACACCTGACCGTCCGTGGCCTGCCGGCCCGTAACGCCGAAATGGGCGCACAGTTTATCCTCAATCGCAGCGTACAGCTCGCTGCTCGTGATTTCTGCCATACAATTTCTCCTTGCTTTAAAATTTGCGTTTTATACTGTGTGACCCTTGGGAATCACACTGGGGAGCCTGTCGCTTCCCGCCAGGAAGCAGCCCTCCGTGACGGTGCAGTCCTTGTCCGCGATGACGCTTTTAAGCCGGGCGTTTTCCAGCACCACCGTGTCCTGCATGATGACGCAGTTTTCAAGCTTTGCCCCGGCAGCCACGCGTACCCCGCGGAAGAGGATGCAGTTTTGAATCTCGCCCTCCACATAGCAGCCGTCGGCCACCAGGCTGCTTCTCACCCTGGCGTTGTCCCCGTAATAGGTGCTGGCCTCCGCCCGCTCCTTGGTGCGAACGGGCCGGGTTCCCCAGGGGAACAGGTCGGCATATACCTCCGACCGAAGCAGATCCATGCTGGATCGGTAATAGTCTCCCACGCAGGTGATGCGGCTGAAATAGCCCTCATGGATATAGACGGCCATTTTACCGCCCTCCGACAGGAAGTGAGCCAGGGCGTCCCGATGAAAATGGGTGCGTCGTCCGTCGGAGCAGAAGTCCATCAGCTCCAGCAGCAGCTCTTTTTTCAGAATATAGATTTCCGTGGAGGCCAGACCCTCCCCGGCGCCCCCATGGGAAAACAGCAGCGCTTTCGCAAGCCTGTCTTCCCCCGGCACCAGCCGGTGATGGGCAAAGGCGGGATTCTCCCTGGTGCAGACGGCGGTGATGCCGGCCCCGGCGGCGGCGTGAACCTCCAGCGCGGCGGCCAGGTCAACATTCGCGATCCAGTCCCCGGAGGCCAGGACGATGTCCTCCTGCCGGATGTCCCGGATATAGGAGCTGACGGAGCGCAGCGCCTCCATGCAGCCGCCGAAGTGGCCGGAGTGGGCTTCCGGCAGACCGAAGGGGGGCAGCAGCCGCAGGCCGCCCCGGCGGCGGGAGAGATCCCAGTCCTTCCCGCTGGAGAGGTGATCCAGCAGGCCCTGGTAATCCCGCTCCATAATGACGCCCACATCCCGCACACCGGCATTCACCATGGCGGAGAGAGCGAAGTCTATCAGCCTGTATCTGGCCCCGTAGGGGATAGAGGCGCTGTTTCGATTGGCCACCAGCTCGCCCAGGGCAGGCTCGGAGCCAAGGGTATAGAGGATACCATGCAAATCGTTTCTCATAATTTCGCCACCAAATCGTCATAGAGCATGGCGCCGGGCGCCACCAGGGCGCCGGGGCCTACGGTGATGTCCGGCCCGCAGGTGGCAACGCCCCAGCGGTCCGTGCCGTCCGGCGCTGTGCCAACATGGGCGCCGGAACACACCCGGACGTTTTCTCCCAAAATGGCGAAGCGCACTTCCGCGCCCCGCTCCACCACAGCTCCGGGCATCAGCACGCTGTATTCCACCCGCGCCCCCGGATCTATCCGCACATGGCTGGAAAGAACGCTGTTGAACACCGTCCCCTCCACCACGCAGCGCTCCGTCACGATGGAGTGGCGGATGTCCGCCTCCGCCCCAGCCACATGGGGCGGGCGGATGGGGTTCCGGCTCAGAATGGGCCAGGAGGGATCAAAGATGTCCAGGGTACCGGGGCTTAAAAGATCCATGTTGGCGTCCCAGAGGCTGGTGATGGTACCCACGTCCCGCCAGTAGCCGTCGAAGCGATAGGGCCACAGCTTCTCGCCCGCCGCCAGGAGCTTGGGAATGATGTCCTTGCCGAAATCCTGATGGCTGTCGGGGTCGTTCTCGTCGTCGATCAGGGCCTGGCGGAGCAGCTTCCAGTTGAAGATATAGATGCCCATGGAGGCCATATCGCTCTTTGGCTGGGGCGGCTTTTCCTCGAACTCGTCTATGTATCCGTCCGGCCCGATGTTCATGATGCCAAAGCGGCTGGCCTCCGACATACTTACCTGTATCACCGCGATGGTGCAGGCAGCGTTATGCTCCTTATGCTCCTGGAGCATTTTGGAATAGTCCATCTTATAAATATGGTCGCCGGAGAGAATCAGAACATATTCCGGGTCGCGGATGTCGATGAAATCTATATTCTGATAAATGGCGTTAGCGGTGCCGGAGAACCAGTTTCCCTTCTCTCCCTCCGTCATGTAGGGCGGCAGGATGAACACACCTCCGTCCTCCATGTCCAGATCCCAGGGCTGTCCAGTCCCCACATAGGCATTCAGGGACATGGGCCGATACTGAGTCAGCACCCCCACCGTGTCTATGCCGGAGTTGGCACAGTTGGACAGGGGAAAGTCAATAATGCGGTACTTTCCACCGAAGGGGATGCCGGGCTTTGCCATATTTGCGGTCAGCGCATACAGCCGCGAACCCTGGCCCCCCGCCAGCAGCATGGCGATACATTCCTTTTTCATGGAAGCCTCCCTTTTTGATTGGGTCTGTTTGGGTGGCGCTGCCCAGGCAGGCCGGTATTCTCTGAATGATCGGAAACGCGCCTTATGATATAAAGATATTTTTGGGTTGATTGCATAATGAAGATGGACACTTGAAAAAGAAAATCCATAGTGAT
>JAJQCH010000116.1 GCA_021202795.1 Oscillospiraceae bacterium | reverse complement strand
CACTATGGATTTTCTTTTTCAAGTGTCCATCTTCATTATGCAATCAACCAATAAAATTTTTTATTGGATTTTAAGATAAGGAGCAACGCATGGAACAGACATTACATCGAGTGGCGGTGACGGGCATGGGCGCGGTCACGCCCATTGGGCTTACGGTGGCCCAAACGTGGGAGAGCATGACAAAGGGCGTCCACGGCATCGGCCCGATCACTCGCTTTGATACCGAGGGCTATAAGGCCACCCTGGCGGCGGAGGTGAAGGACTTCGACCCCCGGCAGTATATGGAAAAGCAGGAGGTGCTGCGCAGCGACCTGTTCACCCAGTACGCCATGGCCGCCGCCTGTCAGGCCATGGAGGACAGCGGAATCCAGGATAAGGTAGCCCCGGAGCGTTTCGGCTGCATTTTCGGTTCAGGCATCGGGGGCATCCGCACCCTGGAGTCGGAACACAGCAAGCTGCTGGAGCGGGGGCCGAAGCGGGTGTCCCCCTATTTCGTTCCCATGATGATCCCCAATATGGCAGCAGGGGCCATCGCCATCCGCTTTGGCTGCATGAACTCCGTCATGCCGGCGGTGACGGCCTGCGCCTCCGGCTCCAACGCCATCGGGGAGGCTATGCGGCTGATTCGTCATGGCTATGCGGATGCAGTCATCACCGGCGGCACGGAGGCGGCGGTCTGCGGGGTAGCCATCGCGGGCTTTTCCAATATGCAGGCCCTGTCCACCGTCACCGACCCGGAGGCCGCGTCCCTGCCCTTTGCCCGGCGACGGGGAGGCTTCGTCCTGGGCGAGGGCGCGGCGGCCCTGATATTGGAGGACTACGACCACGCCCTGGCCCGCGGCGCGACCATATACGCCGAGGTGTGCGGCTACGGCTCCACCTGCGACGCCTATCACATGACGGCCCCCCGCCCGGATGCCCTGGGCGGCACCAAAGCCATGGAGCTTGCCATGGAGGAGGCGGGCTACACTCCCGCCGACCGGGTCTATGTGAACGCCCACGGCACTGGCACCCCCATGAACGACCGGCTGGAGACCGTGGTCATCAAAAACGCCCTGGGCGAGGCCGCAGGGAACGCCCGCATCAGCTCCACCAAATCCATGACCGGCCATATGCTGGGCGCGGCGGGAGCCATCGAGGCCATTGCCTGCGTGCAGGCTCTGGGAACGGGGATCATTCCCCCCACTATTCATCTGCTGGAGCCTGACCCGGACTGCGATTTGAATTACACGCCCAACCAGGCCGCCCAGGCGGACATCACCCTGGCCCTGTCCAACTCCCTGGGATTCGGCGGCCACAACGCCTGCCTGGCCTTTCGGAGGGCTGACCAATGACAGACGCGGACATCAGAAGGTATGCCCGGCTGATGCGGGAGCTGGGGCTTACCGGCCTGGAGATAGACGAAAATAAAGGCACCCTTCGGCTGGAGTGCGCCCAGCTCACCTCCCCGGCTCCCACCCCGACCCTGACCTCCGCCCCGGCGGCTCCCGCTCTGGAGGCGGCTCCGGCAGGGGCGCTGACCGTCGCCTCCCCTATTGTGGGCGTGTTTTACGCCGCCCCCATGGAGAATGCGGAGCCGTATGTGAAAATCGGCGACCGGGTGAAGAAGGGGGACGTGCTGTGCATTGTGGAGGCCATGAAGCTGATGAATGAGATCGTGGCGGAGGCGGACGGCGTCATCACCGACATCTGCGTCCAGGACGGGCAGCTTGTAGACTACGGCTGCGTACTCTTCAGAATGGAGGCCCAGGAATGACGAGAGAGGAAATCATGACCATATTGCCCCACCGGGACAATATGCTGCTGCTGGACAGCCTGGAGCGGGACGGGGAATACGCCTGCGGCAAGCTTAAAATCACCGGGAACGAGTGGTTTTTGCAGGGGCATTTCCCCGGCTTTCCCGTGGTGCCTGGGGTGATCTTGTGCGAAATACTGGCCCAGTCCGCCTGCATTTTGATACCGAAAATCGACAGCGCCGATCAGATCCCCCTGTATACCGGCCTTGACAAGGTGCGGTTTAAATCCCCGGTCTATCCGGGGGATGAGTTCACCACCCGCTGCCGTCTGACCCGCTCCAAGCACCCCTTTTATTTCGGAGAGGGAGAGGGCTACGTGGAGGATCGCCTGTGCGTGAAGGCGTCCTTCTCCTTTGCCATTACGGAGAAAAGCATATGTTTTCAAAAATCCTGATCGCAAACCGGGGCGAGATCGCCGTACGCATCATCCGGGCCTGCAAGGAGATGGGCATTGCCTCCGTGGCCGTGTATTCCCAGGCGGATCGTCAGGCCCTCCATGTGGATCTGGCGGACGAGAGCTTCTGCATCGGCCCTGCCGCCGCCTCCCGCAGCTATCTGGATGAGGAGCAGATCGTCCGGGCGGCCCTGGCCGCCAAGGCGGAGGCCATTCACCCCGGCTACGGCTTTCTGTCCGAAAGCCCCCATTTCGCCAAGCTCTGCCAGCAGCACGGCATCGCCTTCATCGGCCCCAGCCCGGAGCTGATGGAGCAGGTGGCGGACAAGACGGAGATGAAACGCCAGATGAAAAGCGCTGGTCTGCCCGTCATTCCCGGCACAGCCACCCTGGCCGATAAGGACAAGGCGGCGGCAGCGGCCCAGAAGCTGGGGTATCCCGTCATGCTCAAGGCCACCGCCGGGGGAGGCGGGCGGGGCATCCGTCTGATCAACAACCCCCAGGAGCTGGAGGAGCAGTTTCCCCTGGCGGAGGCGGAGGCCCAGGCCGCCTTTGGGGATGGCTCTCTCTATCTGGAAAAATACATCTATCCTGCCCGGCACATCGAGGTGCAGGTGCTGGCGGACGAGGCCGGCAAGGCAGTCTGCCTGGGGGAGCGGGACTGCTCCATCCAGCGGCGGCACCAAAAGCTCATTGAGGAGACTCCCTCTCCCGGCGTCAATGAGAAGCAGCGCCGGGAGCTGTTTACCTATGCCGCCAAGGCGGTGAAAGCCCTGGGCTATACCGGGGTGGGAACGTTGGAATTTCTGCTGGACAGCAAGGGGGAGCTGCATTTCATGGAAATGAATGTACGCCTCCAGGTGGAGCATGGCATCACCGAGCTTCTCACCCGCATCGACCTGGTGAAATGGCAGATACGCACGGCAGCGGGCATTGAGCTGCCCTTCCGCCAGCGGGACATCACCATGAAGGGTGCCTGTATGGAGTGCCGCATCAACGCCCTCTCTCCCGGCGAGGTAAGGCAGCTTCACACTCCCGGCGGCCCCTTTGTGCGCTTTGACAGCGCTCTGGTGGCGGGAACGGAGGTCAGCGCCTTTTACGACGCGCTGATCGGCAAGCTGATGGTATACGCCAGCACCAGGGAGGAGGCCCTGCGGAAAATGCGGGCCGCCCTGTGCGAGCTTGTGATAGACGGGGTGGAGGCCAACATCGCCGAACAGCTCCGGCTGGTCAGTGACAGTCGCTTCTCCACCGGGGACTACGACTGTACCTTTTTAGAACGGCAGGTGACGTCATGAGCTTTTTAAATTTTTCCCTCCGGGACAAAAACGAGCTGGAAAAAGGGGGCCGCAGCCGTCTGGCCGCGATGGCGGACGAAAACGAACCCTCCAAGGAATGTCCCAACTGCCACCAGAGCATCCCCCTGAGCGAGCTTTGGTTCAACAACAGCGTCTGCTCCTGCGGCCATCACTTTCGGATGAAGGCCCGGCAGCGGATCCAAATGCTTTGCGACGCCGATTCCTTTCAGGAATACTTCGGCGATGTGTCCTCCTCCGACCCGCTTTCCTTTCCCGGCTATCCCGAAAAGCTAAGCACCACCAAAAGCGCCAGCCGGGAAACGGAGGCGGTGGTCTGCGGTCGCGCCGCCATTGGGGGCCAGCCCTGCTGGCTGTTTGTCATGGAGCCGTATTTTATGATGGGCAGCATGGGAACCGCCGTAGGCGAGCGGATCACCCGTACCTTTGAGGCCGCCACGGCGGAACGCCTGCCAGTGGTGGGCTGCACCCTGTCCGGGGGCGCCCGGATGCAGGAGGGGCTGCTGTCCCTGATGCAGATGGCCAAGACCTGCGGGGCGCTGAAAAAGCACAGCGACGCCGGGCTGTTCTACCTGACGGTGTTGACAGACCCCACCACTGGGGGCGTCACCGCCAGCTTCGCCATGGGCGGGGACGTGATTCTGGCCGAGCCGGAGGCCACTGTGGGCTTCGCCGGGGCCAGAGTCATCGAGCAGACCACCCATAAATCGCTGCCCAAAACTTTTCAAAAGTCCGAGTTTTTGCTGGAGCATGGATTCGTGGACGCCATCGTCCCCCGCAGCGAACAGCGGGAGCTGATCGCCCGGCTTCTTTTGTGGCACAGGGAGGACCCTCATGAGTAAAACCGCCTTTGACATCGTGCAAAAGGCCCGCAGCAACACAAGGCAGACGGGTCTTGACTATATTCACGCCCTGCTCCCCGATTTTCTGGAGCTGCACGGCGACCGGCGCTACGGAGACGACGCCTCCATCGTGGGGGGCATCGGCACCCTGGACGATATGCCCGTGACAGTTATCGCCATTGAGAAAGGCCACGCCGCCAAAGAGCGCGCCATGCGCAATTTCGGCTCTCCCCACCCGGAGGGCTACCGCAAGGCCCTGCGGCTGATGAAGCAGGCGGAAAAATTCCACCGGCCCGTTATCTGCCTGGTGGACACCTCCGGTGCATACTGCGGCGTAGGGGCCGAGGAGCGGGGCCAGGGCCAGGCCATCGCGGAAAACCTGATGGAAATGATGACTCTGAACACCCCCATCGTCTCCATCGTCATCGGCGAGGGGGGCAGCGGCGGCGCATTGGCCCTGGCCGTGGCCGACCGGGTATGGATGCTCCAATCAGCCATTTATTCAGTGATCTCCCCCGAAGGCTGCGCCAGTATTCTGTGGAAAAACGCAAAGCTGGCGGCGGAGGCAGCAAACTGTCTGCGTCTGACCGCCGAGGACGCTTATCACCTTGGTGTTATCGAGGAGGTCATCCAGGAGGAGGGCCGCACCACAGAGGAGCTGAACGCCTTTATAAAGCAGCGGCTGCGGGACACCCTGCGGGGGCTGAAGGCCGAACCGGAGCTGACGGAAAAGCGCTACGCCCGGTTTAGAAAAATCGGCGCGGCGCCTCAGGCGATCCCTGCCTTAATTCAACCCCAAGAGGAAATCGATTTATGAGTATATATCAAAAATTCTGCACAGAGACCTTTGACGAAACGGGACGGCTCACGCACCTGGAGCTGCATTATCCCGACAACTTTAACTTTGGCTACGACGTGGTGGACGCCATCGCCGCCCAGGAGCCGGACAGACGGGCCATCGTGTGGGCCAATCCCGCCGGACAGGAGCGCATTGTCTCCTTCGGCGAGGTGGCCCGGATCAGCAACCAGTACGCAAATGTGTTTCTGACCGCCGGGCTGGGCCGAGGGAGCCGGGTCATGGTGGCCCTGAAGCGCCATGTGGAGTACTGGTTCACCGCCGTGGCGCTGCACAAGATCGGGGCGGTGATGATGCCCGTGACCCATATGCTCACGGAGGACGACATCATCTATCGCTTCCGGCAGGCCCGCCCTTCCGCCGTTATCTGCACCGTGGAAAACGAGTTTCCCCGGAAAATCCAGGCAGCGCTGGCGCAGACGGGCATGGAGGCCCTTTTGTGGACGGCCCGGGAACCGACGGAGGGCTTTCGCTGTCTCTCCCAGGAGGCGGAGACTGCTTCAGAGATTCTTCCCCGGCAGGAGACACTGGCCCACGACCCCATGTTTTTATACTTTACCTCCGGCACCACGGAGTACCCCAAGGGGGTTATTCACGACCAGACCTACCCCCTGGCCCATATCGTCACCGCCAAATACTGGCAGCAGGCGGAGGACGGGGGCCTGCACTTCACCGTGTCCGAGACCGGCTGGGCCAAGGCCTCCTGGGGCAAGCTGTACGGCCAGTGGCTGGCAGGCAGCGCGGTGATGGTGTATGACTTTGACAGCTTCAGCCCCCGGCAGCTCGTGTCCGTCATCAACAAATACGGCGTGACCTCCTTCTGCGCCCCGTCCACGGTGTACCGTTATCTGGTGCGGAAAAGCATCGATCCCATGCCCACCCTGAAGCACGCCACCACCGCCGGAGAGGTTCTCAGCCCCGACGTGTTCCGGCAGTTTTACGAAAAGACCGGCCTGACCCTGGCGGAGGGCTACGGCCAGACGGAGACCACCCTGCTGCTGGCAAATTTCAAGTGGGACACCTCCAAGGATGCCTCCCTGGGCTACCCATCCCCCTTCTATAACATCCAGCTCCAGGCCCCGGACGGCAGCCCCGTCCCGGACGGCGAGGTAGGCGAGATCGTGGTCTGCCCGCCGGGGAACGGCGTCCAGTGCGGCCTTCTCACCGCCTACTGGGATAACGAGGAGCTTCTCTCCAACGTCTGGCGGAACGGGGTCTATCACACCGGGGACGCCGCCTGGCGGGATGAGGACGGATGCTACTGGTTTTTTGGCCGGTTTGATGATATAATAAAAATAGGTGGTTTTCGGGTAGGCCCCTATGAAATTGAGCGGGTGCTGGCAGAGCATCCCGCCGTACTGGAGTGCAGCGTCATCGGCATACCCGACAAGTGGCGGGGTCAGGCCATCAAGGCCATCATCGTACCCACCGCGCAGCATCAGCCCACGCGCGCGCTGGAAAAGGAAATCATGGATTTTGCCAATGCCCGGCTTGCGGAGTATAAGTGGATACGCTCCATTGAATTCGTATCCTCCATGCCCAAGACCATCAGCGGCAAAATATGCCGGGCCTCGCTGAAGGAAGAGAGAAATACAGAGGATAAAGAGCATGGCAGGGGAGAACAGAAAAAGTAAAAAGCAGGAGCTGCTTCTGGCCGGTGTCCAGGAGCTGAACCGGCATGGAATCGTGGATTTTTCCGTCCGGCGGGTGGCGGAGGCCTGTGGTCTGTCCCCCGCCGCCCCCTATAAGCATTTTCCCAATAAAAACGAGTTTATCGCGGCCATCATCTCCTATAACTACTCCCTCTGGTATACAAAGCTCCACGCCATTGTGGAGACCTATCCCGACGATTACCGCCGCCAAATCACGGAGATGCTTGTCACCTACACCTGCTTTCTGGTGGAAAATCCCCATTTCCGCTCGGCACTGATGATAAAGGACGACGCCCTGGACAGCAGCCACAAGGGACTGCGGAGCAATCTGTCCAAGCTCCCCAACGAGGCGGCGGAAAACTATCGGGAATGGGCCAATATGCCGATGGACGTATTTATCCGCAAAAAATTCGTCCTCCGCTCCCTGATGTACGGCGCGGCCCTGATGTTTGAAAACGGAGAGCTGGCCTATAACGAGGACTCCCTGGAAATGCTCCGGGCCATGACCGACCGGGAGTTCGACCTGCCCTAATTCACACATAAACGGAGGCAGCTTCCTATGGCTATGCCGGAGATATTGGCTCCTGCCGGGGGGCAGGAGCAGCTTGCGGCGGCGGTGCGCTGCGGGGCGGAGGCGATTTATCTGGGTCTGCCCCGCTTCAACGCCCGGCAAAACGCCGCCAATTTTGACGGGGCCGGTTTGGCCCAGGCTGCCCGGTACTGCCGGGCGCGGAATGTAAAGCTATATGTGACAGTCAATACCCTGGTGCTGGACGAGGAGCAGCTCTCCCTGGAGGAGACGGCGGAGCAAATCGCCCAGGCCGGGGTATACGGCGTTATTTTGCAGGACATGGCCGCCCTGCGACTGTTTCAAAAGCGCTGGCCCGGTCTCCACCGCACGGCCTCTACCCAAACAGCGGTACACAACCGGGACGGGGCCAGATTTTTGCAGGACGCGGGCTTTGACAGCTTCGTGCTAGCGCGGGAGCTGACGGCGGAGGAGATGGGGGACATCTGCGCCGCCGTGACCATCCCGGCGGAGGCGTTCGTCCACGGGGCCCACTGCATGAGCCTTTCCGGGGCCTGCTATCTCTCCGCCATGCTGGGAGGCCGGAGCGGGAACCGGGGTCTGTGCGCCCAGCCCTGCCGCCTCAACTGGCGCTGCGGCGGGCGGGACTACGCCCTGTCCCTGAAGGATATGTCCCTGCTGGCTCACATGGACGAGCTGCGCCAGGCCGGGGTGCATACCCTGAAAATCGAGGGCCGGATGAAGCGGCCCGAATATGTGGCCGCCGCCGTCACCGCCTGCAGAAAGGCCCGCGCCGGGGAGCCATACGACCAGAAAACCCTGGAGGCGGTGTTCTCCCGCAGCGGCTTTACGGACGGGTACCTCACCGGCCAGCGGGACATAGCCATGTTCGGCCATCGGACAGAGGCGGACGCAGCCAGCGCCGGAGCGGTGCTGGGGAGCCTTGCCGCCCTGTACCGGCGGGAGACCCCCCTGGTGCCGGTGGACATGGTCTTTTCCATGACCGCCCAGGGCAGCCGCCTGATTGTTTCCGATGGGAAAAACGAGCTGACCGTCCCCGGCCCCCTCCCGGAGACGGCCCACACCCGGTCACTGGATGAGGAAACCGCTGAACGGAGCCTGAAAAAACCGGGAACACGCAATATTATGTAAACCGCCTGGACGTTCACCTTGACTCCGGCCTGACGCTGTCCGCCGCCGCTCTGAACGCGCTGCGCCGTCAGTCGTTGGAGGAACTGGACGAGGTACGGGCCGCGTTCCCTGCGCCAGAGCGGGGCGATTACAGCCCGGTTCCCATCGTCCCCCGCGAGGCCCATGCTCCCTCCCCCCTGTGGGCCAGGTTTCCCGACGCCGCCCAGCTTGAAGCGACGCCCTGCCTGGAATCCCTTGCCCGGCTGCTTCTGCCGGTAGCGGAAATCACCCCGGCCCTTTTGACCCGGTACGGCCCAAGGCTGACGGCCCAGCTCCCCGCTCTCCTCTTTCCAGGGGACGAGGAGGCCCTGGAGGCCCGGCTTCAGGGGCTGAAAAAGGCCGGACTGGAAGAGGTGTGGACGGATAATATCTACGGCATTCCCCTGGGGAAGCGCCTGGGTCTGACCGTCCGGGGCGGCTGGGGGCTGAACGTGACCAACACCCAGGCCGTGGATTTCTATGAATCCCTGGGTCTTGCCAGCCTGACCGCCTCCTTTGAGCTGCCCATGGAAAAGCTGCGGCGGCTGGGGGGTACGGTTCCCCTGGGCCTGGCGGCCTATGGGCGGCTGCCCCTGATGCGGTTTCGGAGCTGCCCGGTCAAGGCCAGCATAGGCTGCAAAGCCTGCGGCGGCCACGGAACCCTGACAGACCGCCGGGGCGTGGTCTTTCCCGTAGAATGTGACCGGCGGCAGTATTCCACCCTTCTCAACAGCGTCCCGCTCCATATCGCAGGTCGGGACGACCCCAGCGATTTCCGGCTTTTGTACTTCACCGACGAGGACGGCGACCGCCGGGGCCAGGTCATCGGGGAATTTTTGGAGGGCCGTCCCTCCACCCTACCCCGCACCGGGGGGCTGTATTATCGGCAGCTTCTGTAGCGCCTATCTCAACTTCTTTGCATGGTGTCTACATTTATGCTCCTTGTAATCCCAATCTATGTTATACTATAATCACATCTTACAATACGAGGAGAATATCACATGAAGCATTTCAAAACACTGCTATCTCTGCTGCTGTGTCTGGCCCTGTGCCTGGGGCTGGGCTGCGGAGCCTTCGCCTCCGGGGAGGCCTCCGACGACCTGACCGACGGTCTGACGGACATCATCACCAACGAGGACTCCATTACCATCACCAGCGGTGTGGAGGTCATCGACGGGGAGACCATCACCGCCGTAGACGGCACCGCCATCCAGAACTCCGGCGATTCTGTGGTGGTCGTACGCAACTCCTATGTGGAGGGCAGCACCACCTCCGAAACCGAGCCGCTGACCGGCAACCCCGGAAACCTGCTGGTGGCCGGAAGCATCCGCACCACCCTGGCTCTGGGCCAGGCCCACAGCTTTTACATCAATTCCACCATCGTGTCCCAGAACTGGGCGGCCCTCTCCACCGATGGGGCGGAGCCTGTGACCGAGGAGGGCCAGACCGAGCTTAGCCTGTATGCCTACGGCTCCACCGCCATCACCACCGAGGGGGGCTACGGGGCCTACTCCGACCTGTTCTGCAATCTGCTGGTCTACGGCTCCACCATCCAGTCCGCTGAAATCGGCATCATCTCCGGCACCTATGGCGGGGTGGTCGTCGGCACCATCGCCGACGGCGAGGCGGATGAGGATGTAGCCGAGTATCTGACTGAGGACGATATGGCGCTCCAGGAGGACAAGACGCTGGGCAGCACCATTGCCGGCGGTCGGAACGCCCTGATGATTCACAGCGTCAATCTGCCCCCCTATTGGGAATACGAGGGCTATTCCGAGGAGGAGCTTCCCCTGTACGCCACGGAAATCACCGTGAACGGCAGTATTTTGACCACCGACCTGTCTTTGGATCAGGGTGTGGAATATGAGGAGCAGAAGCAGGCGTATATCGACCACACCGCCGGCAGCGTTATTCTGATTAAGAGTACCAACACGGACATTCAGCTCACCGACTCCCAGCTCGTCGCCGACGAGAACGGCACCGGGGCCATCATCCATACGGTCTATAACAACGACACCGGCTTTATGAACGCCGTCCCCGACGGGGAATATTACCCCGGTGTCTCCGTCACCATGACGGACATGGCCGTGACCGGCGACGTGATCCATGAGGACTACCAGCGTGACCTGTACCTGACCCTGTCCGCCGCCTCCTTGACCGGAGCGATTAACTACTACAACTGCGCCCATTGGAACGAGGTGGCTGAGGCAGAGGGCTTCACGGACTACGCCCTGGACGAGACCTATGAAACCGTTCATGGAGCCTATCTGACCCTGACCGACGGCTCCTCCTGGGTTGTTACAGAGGAAAGCACCCTCCTGGGCCTGAACATCGACGAGACCTCCTCTGTCACCGGCACCATGACCGTGGACGGGGTGGAAATCGAGATCGCCGCCGGAACCTATGAGGGCGAAATCGTCCTGACCCCCGCTGAAGCTACAGCCTCTGCCGAGGCTGCCTCCGGCGAGGCCAGCATGGGCTGAATTCTTACTCTACGCAGAAAATTTGGGGATGGTTTGAAAATAACCATCCCCCCTTTTTCGCCTGTAGGGATTCAGCGGCCCGAAGCGAATCGCCTGGAGCTGCAGGCCGCCTCTCCTCCACAACGTCCTTCAGAACTTTGCGGAGTCCGGCTGCCAGCCCGGATCTACGAGAGAATCTACATAAGAGCGCATTTCCTCCTTGGAATGGATACGGCCCGTTTTTTCCACCACCTGCCGCCGCTGCGCCTCTGTCAGCCCCGCGAACACGTCCATGGCATCCGGGTTTTGGGCCAGCGCCATGCCGAAGCCCAGGGGAACGCCTTCTCCGTTTACATAATTCTTCTTCACATTTCATCACCCGCGCCTTAGTTTGGCCGGGGATGGAAGCTTCTATGCGTCCTCGCCCTCATGGAGACGGCGGCAGAGGGCGATCTCCTCCGCGTAACCCGCCTCCTCGTTGGGCGTCTCCAGTATGAAGGGAAGCGTTTCCAGCACGGGATGGGTCACGATGCGGGCGATGGCCTCCAGCGGAAACACCCCCTCCAGAAGCTTTGCGTGCCGGTCCTTTTTCGCGCCCAGGGGGTTTTTGCTGTTATTGAGATGAACGGCCTTCAGCCTGTCCAGGCCGATGACCCGATCAAACTCCGCCAGCACGCCGTCCAGGTCGTTCACCACGTCGTAGCCCCCGTCCCAGATATGGCAGGTATCCAGGCAGACCCCTAGTTTCTCCTTCAGCTCTACCCTGTCGATGATGGCCCGCAGCTCCTCAAAGCGGCCACCCAGTTCGCTTCCCTTTCCGGCCATGGTCTCCAGCAGAACGGTGGTGGTCATGGCAGGAAACAGCACCTGATTGAGTACCTCCGCCGTCTTTTCTATGCCCACCTCTGTCCCCTGACCCACATGACTGCCGGGGTGGAAGTTATAGTATTGGCCGGGAGTATTTTCCATCCGCTGCAAGTCGTCCCGAAAGGTCATCAGGGCAAATTCTCGGACGTTTTCCTTGGCCGCGCAGGGATTTAAGGTATAGGGCGCGTGGGCCACCAGGCGGTCTATGTCCTTTTCCCGGCAGAAATCCGCAAACGCGGCCACATCCGCCGGGTCTACGGCCTTGGCCGCCCCGCCCCGCGGATTTCTCGTGAAGAAGGCAAAGGTGTTGCCCCCCAGGGCGTCCGCCCGTTTTCCCATAGCCAGATAACCTCCGGCAGCGGATATATGACATCCAATTCGGAACATAATCTTTCCTCGCTTTTCATATTTTTCCATGAATCGCCGGTTTCTCTGAAATTTTGCCGGAATCCATGATGATTTCATACTAATTTCATAATTACGCCGTACCATAGAAGGGCGGAATGGGGCGTCGTTTCCCCTGTATTATTATCCATTGTACCATATTGCCAAATGTGATACAATAAAGAAAGTGGATTTTCCGCTTCTGCGTCGAAAGGACGCACCCCGCAAAATCAACCAAACGGGAGGAAACTATCATTATGGGAAAACACATTAAGACCTGGAATCTGCTTAGCCGATTGCTGTTTCTTTTAGTATTCGTCATCTCCCTGGGCGTGTTTTTTATGACCCACACCGGCGATAGCTGGGTGGATTTTGCCATCAACATGGCCTTCGATGCCATCGCCGTCCTGTTTCTGGTCATCTATTTTGAAACCTGCGCCCGTCCTCTGGCCAAAACCGTCTGGGCGCTGGACTCCGTGACGCGGGACATTCAATCCTCCGGGGAGGATCAGAAAACTCTGTGGAACCGATACAGCCGGGACATCGCCCCCTTCGGCTGCCGCCGTCTGGACGAGCGGTATGCTTCCTATATCCAGGAGACGCAGCGCCTGCAAAGGCAGAACACCCTAACCGCCGACTGCGATATTGAGGACTACATCGATGAGAATGTCATATACGATGCGGTGAACAAGCCCTTCTGCGATCAGCTTGGGGGCATTATGAGCGGTCTCGGTATTCTGTTCACCTTTATTGGCTTGGTATACGGTCTGCGGAATTTCGATGCCTCCTCTGTAGACCTGATGCAGTCCAGCACCCAGGCGCTGATGGCGGGCATTAAGATCGCCTTTCTGACCTCTATCTTCGGCCTGATCTATTCTCTGCTGTTTAACCTGGTTTATAAAAATCTTGTTCGCAGCAGCGTGCAGGCCCTTCGGGATTTCCAGGATGCCTATGCCGAGCGGGTGCGCCCCAGCAACGAACACGCGGCGGAAAACGCCATGCTTCGTATGCAGTCGGAGCAGAACGCCGCTCTGGAGCGCTTCGGCGCCAGCGTTGGCGAGCAGGTCAGCGAGTCCATCATCACCCTGATGCAGCCTATGGTGCAGTAGCTTCAGGACAGCGTTGAAAACTATGTCACCGTGTCCATCGAGGATCAGCGCGCAGGCATGGACAAGGTGGTACGCTACTTTTTGGAAAACATGAACACTGCCATGGGCAGCATTTTCGTTCAGCTCAAGGCCCGAACGGAGGATCTGACCCGCTGGGAGAAGGACACCATCGACAGCTTCCGCACCATGTCCGACAGCATTGGCAAGACGGGCCGGGATCTGGCCCAGACCCAGGCATACTGCCAGGACATGGTCAAGGCCATGTCCGCCTATACGGACACCATCCAGACCCTGACCGGCGCCCAGACTACCGTGGTGCAGGAGATGGAGCGCTTCATGGAGGATTACCGGCAGCATCACGAGACGGAGGACGCTCTGGTGCGTTCCATGTCCGCCGCCGCCCAGACCGCCGCCGCCAGCATGGACAAGAGCCTGACGGTGGCCCAGGCCATTCAGCGCATGGCCGACCAGATGGAGACCGCCCAGGCCGCCAGCTCCCAGCAGACCGTGGAGGCAGGCCGCCAGATGGCGGAGGCCGCCCAGTCCGTGAAGGAGATGGCCGGGGCCGTCGCTACGGACATCAACGCCGCCGCCGCCCGGCTGGAGCGGGCCGCAGGAGATTTGGACGGAGTTATGTCCCGCAGCATAAGCGACAGCCTGGCCCAGATGGACGACAGTCTGGCTCACCTGAACGACAGTCTGAACCACACCTCCGCCGTTGTCACCAGCGTAACGCAGTCCCTCCGGGCCATGCCCAAAACCGTCAACTCCCTGGATGGGGACATCAAGTCCTCCGCCAGAACCATCGACACAGAGCTGAAGCTGCTTCTGAAGGCTGTGTCCGACACGCAGAGGAGCCTGTCCCGCTTTAACGCCGACCTGGATCGCCGGATAGACAGGTAAGGAGGTATCCTATGGCAAGACGAAACCGAAAGCCAACGGAATTTCAGGAGGTATCCTACTGGCAGTCCTATTCCGACATGATGGCCGGGGTGCTTCTGATGTTCATCCTTATCATCTGCGGCACGCTGTTTGTGCTGATGCAGGTGAAAAACTCCTACGACGCCAGCGAGCTGGAGCTTCAGCAGCGGGAGGCTGAGCTGGAAGAGGAGATCTCCGAAAAGCTAGGCTATATCGACCTGACCGAGGCCCAGCAGGCCCTTCTGGACGAGCAGCAGGCGCTCCTGGATGAGCAGCAGGCAGATCTGGACGAAGCCCAGGACGCCCTGAACGCCAGAGAGCTGGAGCTGGAGGACGCCCTCCTCCTGCTGGCCCAGCAGCAGGAGGAGCTGGAGGAAAAGGAAAATCAGATTCAGGATCAGGAGGCGGCCCTGGCCAGCCAGCAGGCCCAGATCGAGGAGATCATCGGCGTGAAGAAGGAGATCATTGCCGCTCTGTCCGACGCCTTTGCCAACACCGACCTGAGCCTTTCCGTGGATTCCCAGACCGGGGCCATTACCCTGGACGCCAGCGTGCTGTTTGACTACGACAGCGCGGATCTGAGCGAGGAGGGTAAGGAAACGTTGGCGGCCTTCCTTCCCGCCTACTTCGACGTGGTGCTGTCCGACGAGTACATCGACTATATCTCCGAAATCATCATCGAGGGTCACACAGACACCTCCGGCTCTTATATCTACAACCTGGATCTGAGCCAGGCGCGGGCCGCCTCCGTGGCCGCCTACTGTCTGGATGATGATCAGGCCATCTTCTCCTCCGATATGCTTAGTCTGGTGCGGGAGCTGGTATCCGTCAGCGGTCGCTCCTGGAGCAGCCCCATCTACGCCAGCGACGGCACCGTGGACGCGGACGCCAGCCGCCGGGTGGAGATAAAATTCCGCCTGGCGGACGAGGAAATGGTAGACCAGCTTCTGGAGGTGCTGGAAAGCTACGACACCTCCGAGGACGCAGGATAAGGCAAAGGGATCACCTATACAAACAAAATTGCGGGAGACGGCTTTCGTCTCCCGCAATTTGCTGTTTGGATTGCTTTTACTCCTCCGTTGCGGCGCTGGCACCTCTGCGGCGGCGGCGCTGGCGGCCTTCTGCGGGGCCGGCGGCGGGGGCAGCGCTCTGGTAGCACTCCTGAGTGGCGCAGCGCTTACGCCGGTGGTTGTTCCACTCGACAGTGTTGTTCTCCAGGCTCCAGAGGATGTTGCCCGCAGCCTCGGCGGAAATCTCACAGCCGGGAGTGGTGATGATCACGTTGCAGATCTCACGCACAAGCTCCAGGTCGTCGTCCTCCGCGTTGCCGGTGGTCAGATCGGTCAAAATCTGCGTGAGCTGGGTCATGCCGTCCCGGCCCATAACGTTTTTGCCGTCCGAACCCTCGCGGGTGTTTTTGGCGATGTCCAGCGCCCACTTCACAGGACACATACCCGGCTGAAGGGTGTCCCTGGAGGGGATGGTATAGGAATTTTCTTCTTGATACATTTCTCCCGGCCTCCTTATTTGATGGAATACTCAGTCCACAGGCGGTTTTGCTTGATCTCCCGGCGCAGATCGCACTGGAGACAGCGCTGGGACTCGCAGCCAGCCTGCTGGCAGGTATAGGTGGTGAAGACGGACTGATCCGGGTTCGCAAGGCGTTCCTCCGGGGTGAGCAGATCCATTTCCACGCGGGGCAGCTTGGCGAAGTCCTCCACCTTGCCGATGGCGGGGTTCAGGGTGCGCTCCACCAGGGTCTCGTCGATCTGACCGTCGCCGCCCAGATACTGGTCAACGATGGGTACGACCTCGCGGGCCTGGGCAATGGCCTTGATGACGAAGCTGATGCCGGTGATGACGTCGCCGGCGGCGAACACGCCGTCCAGGCTGGTGATATGCTCCGGCTTGCCGTTCGCGGGATTGATGGGGAAGCCACGGGACAGATCGATGCCGAAGTTTTCAAAGTCGTCCAGGCCGGGGCGCTGGCCGGTGGCGAAGATGACGGAATCGCAGGGGATGACCATCTGGCTTCCCTCCTCCGCCACCTCGGTGACGCGGCCTGTGGCCTTGTCGTAGGTAGAGGAGATAACGGTATGTACCCGCAGGCCCGTGACCTGGTCGGGGGTACCCTCGATGGCCTCGAAGGAGCGACCAGGGAAAGAAATGATGCCTTCCTCGCGGCCCTGCACCTGATCCTCCTCGTCGGCGAGAATCTTGTCGCCCTTTTCCAGGCAGGCCAGGTTCACAGTCAGACCCTTGCGGACAAGGGTGCGGGCGCAATCATAGCCCACAGAGCCAGCGCCGATGATGCAGACGGTCTTGCCCAGCTTATCCATGCTCTCCCCGGCGTGAATCTCCGCCAGGATGTCGATGGCGCAGTAGACCTGCTTGAAGTCGGAGCCGGGGATGGGCAGCTTCTTGCCCTTGGACACGCCGGCGGCAATCAGCACCGCGTCGTAATCCTTTTTCAGGGCCGCCACATCGGAGATCTCGCGGTTGCACTCGTAATCCACGCCGGAGTCTACAATGTACTGAAGCTCCTCCTGCACTGCCTCCAAGGGCAGACGATAGGAGGGCATACCGCTGGTCATGGGTCCGCCGAGCTGCGGGCGCTTTTCAAAGACCTTCACGTCGTGGCCCAGCTTGTTGAGGTAATAGGCAGCGGTCATGCCGCAGGGGCCGGCGCCGATAACGGCGACCTTCTTGCCAGTGCGGGGCTTGTGGAAGCCCTTGGTCTTCCAGGTTTGCTCCTTGTCGTTTTCCACGGCGAAGCGCTTCAGATCCCGGATGGCCAGCGGCTCGCCCAGGGCCTTGTGCTTGCAGCCGGTCTCGCACAGGTGGTTGCAGATGTAGCCCAGGGTGTGGGGGAATGTTACCTTCTCCCGGATGATGCCCACCGCGTCGGTATAGCGGCCTTCCTTCACCGCCCGGATATAGGCGGGGATGTCAATATGGGCGGGACACTCCACCTGGCAGGGTACGATGCTCTGCTCGGCGGGTACATCGGCCCGGAACAGGCCCTCCATATCGGTCAGGGCGCCGGTGGGACACACGGCCACGCAGGCAGAACAGAAGCGGCAGCCCGCCTCCGCCAGAGGAACATCGCCCTCCGTGCCGATGTAGGTCTCGCCGTTTTTCTTGTTGTACTGCAAAATGCCAACCTCACGCAGATCCCGGCAGGCCCGCACGCAGCGACCGCACTGGATGCAGCGCTCCATCTCGCGGCTGACGATGGGGTTCACGGTGTTGATGTTGTTGCAGTTTTTGATTACATGATGCATACGGGCGTGAACCACGCTCAGGTACTGCATCAGGGTCTGCAGCTCGCACTTGCCGAACCGCTTGCAGCCCGTACAGTCATGGGGATGGCCGGCCAGCATAAGCTCCATGGCCATCCGGCGGCGGTGCATCAGATCGTCGCTCTTGGTTGTGACGCGCATCCCCTCCTGCACTTTCAGCTCGCAGGAGCAGACGGCGCCTTCCTTCCCTTCCACGTTCACCACGCACAGCTTGCAGTTGGACTGCACCGGCAGATCGGGATGGGAACACAGATGAGGGATATAGATGTCCGCAGCCAGGGCCGCGTCCAATACGGACTGCCCCTCTACGGCTTCTATTTCCCGCCCGTCAATATACAGTTTCACCATAGTTCATGACACCTCGTGCTTTATTTCTGACAACCTTATAATAACATAGAAACACCCACAATGGTAGCTATTTTTTATAATTAATTTCTTCACATATTGAAAATTTTTTCATATGAGCATTAGGATAATTAAAGAAACTTCCCGTATTTTCCCCTATCTGTAAACTTCACATACCATATCTTGTAAAAATATGCAAATTGCAAGTGCAAGTTGGACACTCGGTAGAATGAATTTATGAA
>JAJQCH010000191.1 GCA_021202795.1 Oscillospiraceae bacterium | reverse complement strand
TCACTATGGATTTTCTTTTTCAAGTGTCCATCTTCATTATGCAATCAACCAACTAAAAAAGATTTAAAAAAACCAGGAATTAAGCGTTGACAAAAGAAGTCATTTATGGTATATTAATCGGGCGCTGATGAGTCGGCGCTCATGCGCGAGTGGTGGAATTGGCAGACTCGCTAGATTCAGGTTCTAGTGTGCATTACGCACGTGCGGGTTCAAGTCCCGCCTCGCGCACCATGGAAGAAGTCTTGAAACTCGGTGGTTTCAAGGCTTCTTCTTTTGTTTTGGAAGAAGTTTTCTCTTGGATTTTCTCTTTAGCGCTGTGTTTTCTCTTCAGGTGGAGGAAATGCGCTGAATAAAGGCTTCCATATGGGCTGCGCTGGCCTGCTGCATCTGGTTTGTCACATGGGCATATGTATCCAGTGTGAACGCAGCAGTGTGGTGACCCAGGTTCTCCTGTACCGTCTTTATATCATCGCCGTTTTGGATGGAGATGACAGCGTAGGTGTGGCGCAGATCGTGGAGCCTGGTGTCCGGGTGCCCAATTGCTGCTGCGATCTTCTTGAAATGGAGATAGACCGTTTGCGCAGACAAATTGTGACCTTCCTCATTGGTGAAGACGAGATTCAGCGGATTATTCCAGGACGAGCCAGCTCGTGCTTTGTTCGCGGATTGCTTGGTTCGCTCATTTTTTAAGACGGCCATTACAGAAGGGGCAGGAGTGATTTTCCTGCTCTTTCCGTTTTTAGGGGAGATGAGCTGATAGCACCCTGTTCCATCACGAGACTTTTGCAGTTGCTGCTTGATGACAATGGTTCCAGCCTGAAAGTCGATGACATCCCATGTCAGGCCAAGGACTTCACCCTCCCGCATTCCGGTATACAGACTCACCAGATACACATTTTCAAACCTATGACCCTGTATTGCCTTTATGAAGTCAGCAATGGCATCTACATCCAAGGGCTTGATGTCAGGCTTCTCCTTGCGGGGAAGCTTGCAGTTGGCCGCAGGGTTCGATTTCAGATACCCCAGTTCGACAGCGACCTGCAGAGCCTTGTGGAAGCAGCCGTGAATATTGCGGACTGTCTTGGCGGATAAGCCGCTTCGGAAAAGTTCGTTGTAAAAGCGCTGAATATCGAGAGGCTTCAGATTTTGGAGTTTCGAAGCGCCGAAGGCCGGTTTGATGTACCGCTTGATGTTGCAGATGTAGGAGTCCTTGGTACGGGGCTTGACGGATTCCAGGTATTCGCTGGCCCATACATCGAGCCACTCGCTGACGGTCTGCTTAGTGGGCGTCTGATAGGTTCCTTCGTTTAACTCAACGGCTATAACCTGGAGCTTCTCCCGGACTTCCTTCTGGGTCTTCCCGGTGATAAAGCGTTGTATCTGCTTGCCGGTACCAGGGGCATAGCCGGTGGTTATACGGGCTTCCCAGTAGGTATAGGTTTTGCCGTTTCTGATGACGGTTTTCTTATGGATGCCACCAGCTCCGGCGGCACCGCGTTTGTGTTGATCGCGTGGCATAATGATATGACCTCCTTGTGGTGCCACGCAGGGTATAGAGAAGAGATAAAGAAATTATACACCCGGCGTGGCTCGGACGCAATGCTTAGTGGTTATCCAGATAATCCAGCAGGTCAGACTTGGAGATTCGGAGCTGACGGCCAATGCGTATACTGCGGATTTGGCCGGAGCGAATCAGTTCGTAGGCTTTTGTACGGCCAATGCCAAGAATGCTCATGAGTTCCTCCACAGTAAAGAGTGTGGGAATGTCTTCAATGGATTTGTACGTCATAGTATGTAAATACCTCCGGGGTAGTAGTTGTCAGTTTCGGATGCAGACGTATGTATAGGAGACGCTATCGTTTTCTTATAGTTCTATTCTAAACCATTCTTTTGGGACTGTCTTTTCACCGGTGAGAAGGATTATATTCCAAAGTTGAAAGTGCGGATCCAAAAGAGTACGAGGAGCAGTAGAAGTAATGGTTACCCCCCTGGTTAGGTACACGGGGGTTCCCTGGGAGGCAAGCCTCCCAGGGCGGGGCATCCTGGGCACCGTGCTGGGCTTGAGGCCCCTCACGGCACCCTGGCCGCCCCATGAGATGCGGGCCATGGTAACGGCGTGGCGTAAGCCGGTGAGTGCACGGTTCTTCTTCATAATCTTAGTCTAACGGATTTCGGCCAGAAGGCACGTCTTTATAGTCAAGTATTTGCCGACTTGCTTGACTATGGGGAAGAGGCATAGCAAAAGGGAGCGTTGCAGGACGAAAACTGCAACGCTCCCTAATTTTTGTGCATTTTGATGAATCTTTGAATTTGCTACCCCCCTGGTTAGAAACAATTCGGTTTTTTGCACATGCCTGTAACCTTTAGATTTTGAATGACCCTTTTCTAATACTTAAATAGTGAGATCTAAAAAATTGGATACACTAATGATTCGAGGATCAGTCACGGAGGATTCCAGAAAGTCTTTGTCTCCAGTTAGAAACAAGTCAGCATGGGCATTCAATGCAGCACGAAGGATTGGTCGATCCTTTGGGTCGCGAATGTTGTTTTCTGCTTCAATGGAATCCTCCGGGGTTGGTACCAGTTTGATATAGGACAACGCATTATACAGGAATGCCTCCAGTTCGGTTAACCGTTGTGGAAATTTCTCCCCGCAAATTGCAAGTGCAAGTTGGACACTCGGTAGAATGAATTTATGAACCTTG
>JAJQCH010000145.1 GCA_021202795.1 Oscillospiraceae bacterium | reverse complement strand
TCACTATGGATTTTCTTTTTCAAGTGTCCATCTTCATTATGCAATCAACCAAACTAATTTGTTTGGTTACTTTTCATTTAATCAGGCACCCTCACCCCGTGAAAAGTAACGATGGTTCACTTTTTCGTTGACATTCACAAATAGGCTTAACAATAGAAGAAGCAATATTGATTCTGTTCAAAAAGGGAGACAAATCAAGGTGTGAAGGTCTGCGGAAAAGCTACCCATGTGCTCATGAAAATTTGAACCACCAGGGGGATGCAGATACACATTTACAAGACTCATGAAAAAAATAATAATAGTGCTTGACTTTTTGGCAAAGTTCTGTATAATATTATTAGTTAGCAAATGCTAACTAATAATATTAACCGTGAGTTAGCTATTTCTAACTGATGACATTTCCAAAACTGCGGGGCTGTCAAAGCCGAAAGGAGGGATCCCCCTTGGACCAATATCTTATCGAATTCTGTGCCCCTACTCTGGCTTCCATCAAACCGGGCAGTCTGTTCGCTTATTCTTATGACTCCCCGGAGGAACTGTCCCGGCAGCTCGACCGGCAGAACTGCCAGCTCCGGGTCATGGGACTTTATGTAACAACGCTGCGGGTTCACAACGGTCGGGCGCTGATCTATATCTATCGGAAGTCGCAGATGGAGCAGACACTGAACCGACCGGAGGTGCGGGACTTTCTGTCCCAGTACGGCTATGTCTTTACAGAGGCGGAGACTGCCATCGACCATCTGCGTCAGCGGGTGCAGTTCAGCGACGACTTCCCCCATGAGATTGGCATATTTCTGGGCTATCCATTGGAGGATGTGATGGGCTTTATCGAACACCACGGCAGGGACTGCCTCTGCACTGGATATTGGAAGGTGTACAGCGATGAACAGCGTGCCAGAAAGACCTTTTCACAGTTTAGAAAATGTCGGGACGTCTACCGTCGCCTCTGGAGTCAGGGTAGATCTGTTCGGCAGCTCACGGTGTCACTGGTATAATCAAATTTGAAAGAAATGAGGGTTCTATGATGAGCAAAGTAGCAGTTGTCTATTGGAGCGGTACGGGAAATACCGAGGCCATGGCCAATCTGGTGATCCAAGGGGCCAAAAACGCCGGGGCCGAAACGGCCCTGTTCACCGCTTCGCAGTTTGATGCCGGAATGATGGAGCAGTATGACGCAGTGGCGTTCGGTTGCCCATCCATGGGTTCGGAGCAACTGGAAGAAGAGGAATTTGAGCCGATGTTTCAGAGCTGCGAGTCAAAGCTTTCCGGCAAAACCATCGCGCTCTTTGGCTCCTATGGCTGGGGCGGCGGCGAGTGGCTGCGCATCTGGGAGGAGACCTGTCTTCGGGACGGTGCGCATCTGGCCTGCGAGAGTGTAGCCTGTTGCGAAGCGCCGGACAGCGATGCGGAGGCGGCGTGCCTGGCGATGGGGAAGGCGCTGGCCTGAAAGGAAGAAAGAAAGAAGCGGCGGCAGTTCTGGTATCGGAGCTGCCGCCAAACGCTGCTACAACCGCAATTCAAAGGAAACTGCGCTTAGGGTTCACTGATAAAGGGCCGCCTGGAGCCGGGGCAGAGGGCGGTGGTCACGGAGAGGCACTGCGCCTATTCCATCGCTCATATCCTTTTCCGTAAAGGGAACGTCATATGGCGTAAGGAACACGGGGTACAGTTTCATATGCCATATTCTCCAGCCGTCAGTCCACTGCGTATTTGCTCATACATCGCCTTCTCATTACAAAAAATAGCTCACACGACATTCCGCGTGAGCTATGTAAAAAAGTGACCAATCAAAAAATCCGGTCAGTGTCCTCTCAGTTGTTCTGGGGTACGGTCAGGCTGTTTTCAGCGAAAAAGCTCTCCAGGCTGGCCTGATCCAGACATTTTTCAGCCACCAGCAGGTGGGCCAGCGCATCCAGGCCTTGTCGGTTTGCGGTCAGGATGGCTTTGGCGCGGCTGAACTGCTCCTGCATCAGAGTCTCCCCCGCCTCGGCGGTCTTTTGGATATAGAGCGTGTCGCCCATGCCGTAATCCGTCAGGCAGGCCCTGACCAGGTGGCGGGCCTGACGAATATCAGAGCTTGCCCCGGTGTTCAGCCCCAGATGTTCACCGTAGACCTCTATCTCTGCGGCCCGTCCGGCCAGGCACCGGCACGCGATGTCCTTCAGCTCGTCATAGGTATAGGTTCCATTGTCCTCGCTGGAGGTCTCCATATAGCCACCGTAGTTACTTCTGGAAACGATGGTCAGAAACAGGGGCTTTACGCCGCTGGCCCAGCAGACCAGCGTATGGCCGGCCTCGTGATAGGCAGTCTGCAGAAGATCGTCCGGGTCGTGCTTTTTTACCTCGCCGAAGCGGAACTCGTCCAGTGTATCCATAAAACCGGAGCCGGTGGGGACCTCGTCCTTCAGGGAGCGAACGTACATCTCCACCATCATCTCGATGTCTCCGCTGCACATTCCGCCGGAGCGCTGGGCCATGCCATGAACAATGGAATCATGATCGGGGCCGAAATTCAGGCTGTGACGCTTCAGGCAGCGACGGAAAAGCTCCTCCCTGTCCTCCGTATCTGGCAGAGGGATGTGTATTTTGCGGTCGAATCGCCGCACGAAGGCGGGATCCAGCACGCGGTTTCCATCGCCCTCGATGTCATAGTTGGTGGCGGCCAGAATGAATACAGGTCGCTTTTCGTCTACAGTGAAGCCGTCCATCTCCGCCAGGAAGGTATTCAGAGCGTCCTCATTGTGGGAGGTGGAGACGCTGCCTGTCCGCCGCCGTGCAATGGCGTCCACCTCGTCGATGAAGATGACGGAAGGGGCGTATTTGCGTGCCTTGCGGAACAGGTCGCGGATATTCTGCTCGGTCTGACCCACCAGACTGCCGAAGAAGGAGGTGGCGGATACGGGCAGGAACATGGCGTTGGATTCGTTCGCCATGGCCTTGGCCAGCATGGTCTTACCTGTACCCGGCGCACCGTAGAGCAGCAGGCCCTTTGGAAGCCGCATACCGGCAAGCAGACTTTTCTGCGGGTCGTCCAGCATAGTGCAGTATTCGGCGAGCGTCTCCTTTGCGGCCTTGCAGCCCACGATGTCCTCGAAAGTGATAGAGGAGTTTTCTCCCCGATGAGTGACGGAACCCATGTCCTCTCCGGCCACGGCTGTTTTTAGCCTCATGCCGGTGAAGCGGATTTCTGCGCTGTCATTGCCGTCGAAATACTGGGCGCAGTTGTAGCAGACGTATTTCTGGCTCCTGCCGAGCCGGTATATGGAGTTGCCGATCAGGGCGTTTGTGGTGAGCTGCCGCAGACCGTCATGGAAGGACACAAAGCTGTCGGAAACAGTCAGCACGCTTCTGGCGCGTCGGGCCAGAAGGGTAGAGAAGTCCACCGTACCGTGCGTGCCGTCATCCAGTATGTAGACCGGCGTTTCCGGGAAGTATTCCAGGATGTACTCAAATATGCGCATACCGGCGGAGCGAATGTCCTCTATATCGTTAGGAGCCTGCTCCTGGGCGATATAGCCGGTAAAGGGATCCAGCAGCACGAAGTCGATCACGCCCCGCAGGCGCTTGTGCATATCCGCCTCCTCCGCCGTGACATACAGCACTGCCTCCTCGCCGAAGGCCGCGCAGGCATCCGCTGCGGCGGCGCTGTCCGTGAACACAAGAGCCTGGACGGGCCGGGACTGGTAAAACAGAGGACGTATATCCTCCGAGGCGCTCTCCTTATCTACGGTGATTCGCAGGGTTTTCAGCTTCTCCAGCGGTTGACCGGGGGCGGAGGCCAGTTGCAGCGTGATGTCCTGCAGCTCCTTTACCAGGATATTCCTTGCCAGTCCCCGCAGGGTGCGGGCGTCTGCCGCGGCGCCGGCGGCATACATGACCAGGGAGGACAGATCCGTTTTATCGTAATCGATGCCGATGCCTGTGGACTGGGAGAAGAGACCAAGCTGCAGGTCGATCTCATCGCTGACGATTTCCATCAGCGCGTATGGCTCCAGATAGTTGAAGAGAATGACGTGGCCGTTCGCCATGCGGGTGGTGATGCTCTCCGGGAATACGGGAACGTCGATCTGATCGGGCTTTTTTCCGATCGCAGGGCCGCGATCATCGCCGGGCGGGAGATGTTGGAGAGGACGCGGGTTTCGCCGTTTTCATAAAGGGAGCTGCCTGCGTTGGTCGTCATGATGATGATGGTGTCCTGGAAGGAGACCTCCTTGTGGATCTTCTGGTCCATCAGCTGGCCGGCGTCCAGGATCTGCAGGAACAGGTGGATGGTATTAATATGAGCCTTCTCTATCTCATCGAAGATGAGAATGGCGTTGGGGTTTTTCCGCACGAAGCCAGTGACCACCGCATTTTCTCCGTGGTCGCCGTTAAATTTCAGGTTTGCCAGGTTATCGGAGTATTCGCTTATGTCCACGGTCAGTACCGGGCGGCCCGCTATCGCGCCAAACTCCTTGGCCAGAAAGGTTTTACCCACGCCAGATGGCCCCATGAAGAGAAACGTAGCCAGAGGCCCCTTCCGTTCGGGGGCGTTTTTGGTGAACAACTCGCTCTCAAACACGCCCTGCACCAGCTCCGTCACCGCGTGGCGCTGACCCCGGATTTTTCGGAGCAGGTGATCGTTCATTTCCCGGATGTGGACTGCCAGCTCCAGAAGCGTTCTGGGCGCGGGCGCCGACTCCGCGTCCTCTGCCGCCGTGGCGTGGACGATGGGTTCCCCGGATTCATGCACTGTCATAGGATTTTTTCGGAGCGGCGTCTCTGCGGCGGGTTCCTGTTCCTTGGCCAGTGTCTCCGTTTCAGGCGTCGCTGCTGCGATGAACCAGTCTCGATTGAAGACCTGGGCCTTCGGGCCGCTTATCAGGGCAGCAATCTCCTTTTCCGACAGGGGCTTTGCTGACACGGAAACAAGGGCGGTAGTATCGCCTTCATCAGGAAGAAAACTGTCCACGATCTGGCGAATTTCCTGCTCCAGCGCGTCCTTATCCCAGTTCTCCGAGATATAATACCGGCACTGGAAGGATCCGCTTTTATCGATGATGATGTCCCTGGCCGGCAGTTGGCGCAGCAGGGATTGACCGACATCCTCCCACGGTAGGCGTATCTTCAGGTCGCGCAGAAGAATCTGTATTTGGTAGATCGCGGTTCTCTTTCCTTTCTTTGTTTGATAGCAGCCGAGCTATGTATATGCTATTTGGCTATATTATAACAGAATACATCATTTATCTGTACAGGGGCTTATGAAAAAAGACTTCCAAAGGCGCTGGCTTTGGAAGTCTGAGCGGTTAGACACATTGGCCTGGAGCAGCCGGAAATCAGGCGTAAATGGCCTTCATGAAAGTGGGCTTGGCTTCATCGATGATCTGCAGGCTCCGCAGCAGAACCTCAAAGCATTCATCGCCGGCGGTCTCCGGGGTAAGGATGGCATCAGAATAGTTCATCAGGTCGTTGTCGCTGTCCACTACAAACTTGACGAAGCGATACTGCGTGTTGAGGCTGTTGCAGACGACGATCAAATCCATGACCTTATCCTCAGGAACAGACTCGATAACTGTCTGAAACTGGCACTGAACCCCCTCCTCACCGGTGAAGATGATGCTGGTTCTACGCTGTTTGTAAGGGAAGGAGATAACGCTTTTGCTATCGTCATCGCGGGACACGCTGTAGGTGAGGTTCTTGCTGTCCAGATTGTTGGCAAATGCCTGTGCGCAAATATTCATCTTAGGGCCTCCTGATTAACAAATAATGGTTAATGCTTCATTCTTAGTATAGTACAGATGTGCCGCAAATGCAACAAAAAGTTCTGTTACTATATATTTGCCTCTCAAATATAAAAATAGAAGAGCCGGCAGCGTACAACCCCTGTGGGCCAGGGTTCTCAACTGTCTCCTAATCCATGTATATCTCTTTTTTGCAACCTGAAGGATCACCGATAATCGATAGTTCTCCTGAACAGCAAGCTGCTTCCATTTTTCCCTCTCGGATACGCACGGTGAAAGACAGTTGCTCCATCATTATGTACTAATTCCAGCCGCATCTTTTGGCCAAATCCAACAAAGCAAAACAAAATTTCTGCCACGGCTGCCATGTTGTCTGTGACGGGTCGCCCTCTCGGATACGCATGGTGCGGCGGATCTCCTTGGGAATGACGACCCGCCCCAGGTCGTCGATCCGGCGCACTATCCCTGTTGCTTTCATCTTTATCCTCCTGTCAGCTTTTTGTTTGACAGGATTTATTATCCGCAAATCTTGCCAACCTATACAACCGGGCGAAATTTGGCAAATCTGATCCCGGCGGCCCTAATCCTCCTTTGCCGTCGGCAGAGGAGGAATGTACGCCAGCAATCCGTTCAGAACCAGATTTTGCATCAGCGCGCTGATTTCCTCCGCATTTATATTTTTCCCCTCTTCATGCCAGTGCTGCAAAAGACCAAACATGGCGGCGTTTGCAAAGCATACGAGATAATCAAAATTAGGCGCGTCCTTAGGAATCGGAAAATACGCCTCCGCAAGAGGAAGCAACTCCTTTTTTATTTTCTCCAAAAAGCTTAAATCGCCGTTCGGCCCGATCAGAAGATATAATTCCTCATTCATGATCGCAAATATATTTTGAAAAAGGACGCCCGGCGACTGGTTCTCCGGCGGAAGCTGATGAATCGTCTGCTTCATCTGCTCCAGCAGCTCCTCCTCCACATAGGCCAACAGGTCGTCCGTATCTAAAAAGTATTCATAGAAGGTGCTTCGGTTATAGCCCGCGCGCCTTGTAAGCTCGCTGACCGCGATTTTCCCGATCGGCTTTTCCCTGACCAGCGACCAGAAGGAATCCACAAATCTCCGCCGCGTTCTTTCTGTAATTTCCGGCAGCTTCTTCATATACTTTCCCTCCGCACATAATCCGACAGATTTGAAAAAATTGACGGTTGATATTCCCATCACCCATGAGTATAATTATCTTACAATGGGTTGTTGGATAATGTCAAGGCAGAATTTTTCCTGTCGATTGTTCTAGCTTTCTCTTCGCACAAGCGCTTTTATCGGTCAGGAGGTATGCATATTGCTGTTTCGTATTATTAGGGCCTGGTTCAAATGGCGGAAGGATTGGGATTCGCTGTGTAACTGCTGCGGCAAATGCTGTTATTCCCGCTCTGTGAATCCTGACGGCAGGGTAATCATCCATTACAGCAGCCCCTGCGAATACCTGGATACGGAAACCCATTTGTGTACGATTTATAAGGATCGCTTCCGCCTGTACGACCGCTGCGGGAAGGTAAATTTATTCACCGCATTATTTAATCCGACTCTGCCGCCGGACTGCCCCTATGTGCAGACCTTTCGGCTGTGGAAAACCGAACAGCCATAAATCACTCAAATCATATATAGGAGGTATTCTCAATGCAAACGTTAGAAGCCATTGCAAAACGAAAATCAACGAGGGACTTTGACCCGAACAGAGCTGTGCCGGACGACGTCGTCGACACTATCGTGAAGGCGGGCTGTCAGGCCCCCATCGGCGGGAATCAACGGGATTCCCTTCACCTTACGGTCTGCCGTAGCCGGGAAATTCTGGATGAGATCAACCAGTCCACTGCCGCCACGATGAATATTGAGGCGCGGGATTTCTTCTATGGCGCGCCCGCCGCCATTTTTGTCTCCGCCGCGCCTAAGCAGATGGCGCCCAGCGTGGAATACGCCAACGCCGGGCTGTGCGCGAAGATGGGGATACCTGAGGGCTTCCGGCCTGTTTCCGCCGCCGCGATTGGTTACAGCCAAAGCGGAGAGGCCCAGCCGAGGGAATTGTCCGTATCGCTCAGCGTCAATTACATTTGATATAATCCACCCAACAGCGCCTACCGAAGAAGACAACCTTTCTCCGATGGGCGCTACTCACTATAAGACTATAAGATCAATAAGATTATGGAGGAAAATTTCATTATGAAGACGTTAATTGCTTATTATTCGAGAGGCGGAACGACAAGAAAAGCGGCCTATAAGCTGCAAAAGCAGACGGACGGAGATATGTTTGAGATCACCGGCGAGAAAAATTACGGCGGCTATTTCACAGCGCTTGGCATCGCCAGAAAGGAATTTTCTGCAAACGAGCATCCGAAGGTAACGGAAAAGGTAGAGGATATGTCGTCTTACGATCGCATCCTGATCGGATTTCCGATCTGGTACAGCAAGTGTCCGCAGTTGGTGATGTCCTTCCTCTCCCAGTATGATCTGTCGGGAAAGGAGATATATCCCTTCTGCACCAGCGGCATGAGCGGGCCGGAGCAGGCGGTGGCGCAGTTGGCGAAGGCCTGTGAGGGAGCGACCGTTCATGCGGGGCTTCGTTTGAACAAATGGGATGAGGAAAAGGTCAAAGGATGGCTCGAAGGAAGTAAGATATGAAAAGCGAATATGCGCAGCTAAAAGAATACATCGACCAAAGCGAAAAAACTGTCGCCGTCACCGGGGCGGGTATATCCTATCGCTATGGTATGCGCCGGTTGAAAGAGAGCGTGGGCCGACTGAACGCCGGGCGGATATTTTCCGCTGCGTATGTCCGCAAAAACCCGGAGCAATTCTATGCAGTTATGAAGGATGCCTTTTTGGACGCAACCTTCGTCAAGGGGCCAAGTTCCGTCCACAAGCAGCTTGCGGAGCTGGAACAGCAGGGAAAGCTCTATGGCATAGTAACCCAGAACCTGGACTGCCTGCACACCATCGCCGGGTCTGAAAACGTGGTGGAATTTCAGGGGAGCTTTCGGGACAACGTCTGCATTGACTGCGGCGCGCGCTGCTATGACTATCAGATATGGAACCAGGGCCATATGCCCCGGTGCGAAAAATGCGGCGCCCCGCTGATGCCCACCAGCTTCTGCATGGACTTCGCGGGCCGGGACAGCATCACCAGGGAAAGCATGAAAAAAGCAGTCGATATGATTGCTGAGGCAAATCTGGTGATTGTCATCGGCACCACCGGCTTTCGCAGCGAGGAATATTTAAGCCGGATGAAGGTCGGGACAAAGCTCGTACAGGTCAACCCATCGCCGACCGGCTTCGACGGTATTGCCGATTTGAATATTCGGGCGGACGCCGCCGAGGTCTTCGACGCAGTTTTAAACGGATAAAGGGGTGTTCTTATGGGCCTTCTGAAAGGAGAGCAGCGGATGGACAAAATACAGCAGCTATCCGACTATATTGACCAGAGTCATGCGATGGTAGCCGTTACCGGGGCGGGAATCTCCGTGGCCGGGGGCGGCGTCACATACGGACAGATGATTTTTTCCCGCCGGGGCCTGGGCAGTCGGCGAGGCTCCGACGCCAGCTCCTTCCTCCCCACTTATCTGGAGACGATGTTTTCCTATCAGCCCAGCTTCGCCCACTATGCCCTGGCAGATCTGGAGGCGGAGGGAAAGCTCCTCGGTATCATCACCACCAATGTGGACTGTATGCACACCATCGCCGGGTCGAAAAATGTGGCGGAGATACAGGGCAGCCTCCAGGTCAACTGCTGCGAGAGCTGCGGGCGGCATCATGACGGCTACGAGATATGGCAGCGGGAGGATCTGCCCCGGTGCGAGGCCTGCGGCGGGGCGATTCTGCCGTGGCCCCTCTACAGTCATATCGGGCTGTGGGATGCGGATGTGGAAAAGGCGCAAGACTGGATTGCAAGAGCGGATTTGATTCTGGTTAGCGGAACCCACGGCAATTTCGGGAACGTATACTGGGATCGCCGGAGGCGGGACGCCGTTATTGTGCAGATCAATCCGGGCCATACCGGCTTCGACGGGGCGGCAAGCCTGAATATCCGGGAGGGATCCGACGATGTGTTTCAAAAGCTGATGAAAGTGCGGGGCGAAAATGGCTGAACAGGAAAGGAATACAGACTTATCCGAAGAAGATCGGCTGAAGCAGATGGCGGCGCAGATGCGCGCGGCGGAATATCAGGGTCTCTCCGAGGAGGAGATACAGGAAAGAGAGCGGCAGAAGGAGTTGCGCAGAAAGCAAAATATAGCGGAGCTGGAGGATACCCTGGCCATTCTGGAAAAGGGCGGCTATCTAAAGGACGACCGGGAGGTGCGGCTGCGTTTTTCCCCGGAGCAGATGCGGAAGATTCAGGTCTTCCTGCCGGAGGAGCTGGCGGCTCTTGTCCCCACGGCGCAGACAGAGCCACAGGCGCAGAAGGTCTGCTGTGCTTTTGCCTGTGAGGATATGGATGCTCTCGCCCTCGCCCAGAAGCAGTATCAGCGGTTAAGGAGCGAAGGAAACGCGGAGCCAAAAATTCTGGTGCTGAATCTGGCCAGCGCCACCCAGCCGGGGGGGCATACCCGGAAGGGCGCCAGCGCCCAGGAGGAGGATCTGTGCCGGAGAACCTCCCTGCTTCTGTCTCTGGAGAGCGAGAACGCCAAACGATATTACGACTATAACAACGCCAAAAAGACCCGCATGGGGTCTGACGGCGTTATGCTCTCCCCCTATGTGGAGGTGGTGAAGGACGCCTCGTCAGAAACGCTGTCCGAGCCGTTTCCCATCGCCGTTATGAGCTGCTCCGCCCCCATGGTGCGTCTGGGACTGGAGGGAATGAGCCAGGAGGAATATGAGGAGATGCTCTATAAACGTATCCAGGGGATGCTGCTGGTGGCGGCGTTCCAGGGCTATCGCCATTTAATTTTAGGGGCCTTTGGCTGCGGCGTTTACGGAAACGACGCGGCTGTGGTATCGGATCTGTTCTATCGCGGTATCCGGGACTTTACCTATGCAGGAAAGGACAGCAACCAGTTGTTTGACTCCATCCAATTTGCCGTTCTCTGCCGTCCGGGTAAGAATTACAACTACGGGGAGTTTTGCAGAAATTTTTCCCGCGGCAGGATTTCCTGACGGCGGCGCGATAGGAGGCCAGCAATATGAGCAATTCCACGATTTATGACCGCTTTGAAGAAATAGCAGCACAATCCCCTGAACAGCCTGCCATTGTGGAACGGACGCAATCACTGACCTACGCCCAGCTTGACCGGCGCATTGACATGATTGCGGGCAGCTTTCCCGCCCAGGGGGATTTCATCGGCATTGTGGCGGATCACGGAGCGGACTTCATCGCCTCTATTTTTGCCGTGCTGAAAACAGGCGCTGCCTATGTTCCGGCGGAGCCTGATTTCCCGGAGGAGCGTATTCGCTTTATGATGCAGGAAAGCGGCGTGGGCTTTATTGTCACACAGCGAAAATATCAGGAAAAGCTGAAGGGCTTCCCGCTGCTGTTTTTAGAGGATATGAAGGAAATACCCCAAACGCAGCCAGGCAGACGCACTGTGTACCCGGAATCCCTGGCCTATATTCTGTACACCTCCGGCTCCACCGGTGTACCGAAGGGCGTCTGTGTGACAAACGCCAATGTGTGCCATTATGTCCGGGCGTTTCAGCATGAGTTTCACCCCGCCGCCGGGGACGTGATGTTGCAATATTCCGTCTGCTCCTTTGATATTTTTGTGGAGGAGGTTTTCACCACCCTTCTCTCCGGGGCAGCGCTGGCAATTCCGGACAGCGGCGCAAGAGTGGATATAGGCTCTCTGATGGCCTTTGTGCGGGAAAAGCGCGTGACCATCCTCAGCGGTTTTCCCTATCTTTTGATGGAGATGAACGGACTGGAAAAAATTCCCTCCAGCCTACGGCTGCTGATTAGCGGCGGCGACATCCTCCGCGAGAGCTATGTAAATCACCTTCTGCCCCAGGTCACGGTTTATAATACCTATGGCCCGTCCGAGACCACCGTATGCTGCACCTATTTCCGCTGCAACGGCCAGACGGCGCTGGAGGATGGAACCTACCCCATTGGAAAGGTGGTGCTTGGCGCAGCCGTCGAACTGCTGGACGAGAATATGAATCCCGTTCCCGTCGGTTCCGTGGGAGAGATCTGCATTTCAGGCGGCGGCGTTTCCAACGGGTATCTCGACAAGAGCAAAAACGAAATGTTTGTGGAAGACGCAGCCGGAAACCGTCTTTATCGGAGCGGGGATCTGGGGTATTTGCTGTCGGACGGCAACCTGGCCTTTCTCCACCGCAGGGATTCCCAGGTGATGATTCTGGGGAAACGGGTGGATCCGGAGGAGGTGGAAAACGTCCTCTGCGACTGCGAGGAGGTGCAGACCGCCGTGGTTCGTCCGTTTACGGATGAGCAGGGTCTCGCCTACCTGACTGCCTATGTGGTTCCGAAGGGGCCGGGGTTTGTTCTTTCTGAGGTGAAAAAGAAGCTGTCACGCTATCTGACCTCCTTTATGATACCGGAATATTTCGTGCTGCTGGATCACATCCCCCTGACGCCCAACGGGAAGCCGGACGTGAAAAGTCTGCCGATCGTATTAAAGGAAAGGGCCTGCTGAGTTGGAAATCACGATAAAAAAAGCCAGCGTCTCTGATTTAGAGGCGCTGATATATTGGCGGGAGAAGGTTTTACGGGACGTGTTTTCAATTCCGGCGGAAGAAAACATAGACGAGCTTCTCACCGCAAACCGAACGTATTACCGCAGCGCACTGGAGAAAGGCGAGCATATCGCCGGTTTCGCTTACAAGGGGGAACAGGCTGTGGGCTGCGGCGGCGTTTGTCTCTATCATGAGATGCCCTCGCCGGACAATCCAAGCGGCAGATGCGGGTATCTGATGAATATTTTCACCGCCCCGGAGGCGCGAAAGCAGGGCGTCGGAAGGACGTTGGCCGAATGGCTGGTACAGGAGGCGAGGCGCTGGGGCGCGGAAAAAATCTATCTGGAAACTACGGAGCAGGCGCGTCCTATGTATCAAAAAATGGGATTTTGCGATATGGAGGGTTATTTGAAGCTGAAAATATGATTGTCAGGCGTTTTCCATCATCTCCGGCCAGTACCAGCTTTCAAACAGCCGCTGTATCATGTCCAGCAGATCCTCATCAGAAAGGGCATTCGGGTTTTGCAGGTTGACGGATATGGCGTAAAAAATTCCATAAAAGTATATGTCGCGCACCACCTGTTTTTTGGGGGTATCATTGCCCATCCTGTATACGTTATTCGTTACATCTTCCTTTATCTTTCTCAGAAAATGAGACCGATTCTGCTCTGACAGCAGGATGGACACTCGGTCTTTATGCCTGTGAAAGCAGCGAATGACCGTTTCAAAAAACTGCCGCTGCCCGATTTGGCCGTCTGTACGCTGCAAATCCAGAGCTTTCTGCGTGCTTTGCAGAAACTCGTCCTCCGCATACTCCAACAGAGCAAAAACGTCCTGAAAATAACGGTAAAAGGTGGTGCGGTTGTATCCGGCCAAATCCGTTATTTCCTGAATTGAAATCTTATAGATGCTTTTTCTTTTTGCCAGATGGAAAAAGGCGTTCACGAAGGCTTCTCTTGTGGCGTCCGTGACCTCCGGCTGCTTTTTCATGGATGCTCCCCTCCCTGCCAAAATTGTAGATTGATGCTCTCCGCGTCAGGTTTCAATAGTATTATACAACATATGTCGTCGAAAAACAAGTGTCCATGTTCAATTATGCGACACTTGTCGTAAATTGTTGCTTGATGAATTCAGCACATTATGCTATTATAAATTACGCAACAGATGTCGTGCATGGATTCAGACGGGATCCATGCCGACAATACTAATTGTAAATAAATTTTTCAGGAGGTATATATGGTACACATCTTCAGTAACATGAAGGCCAAGGACAGATGGCTCGCACTTTTGTGCGTGCTTTTGGTCTGCGGTCAGGTTTATTTTGACCTGCGGCTACCGGATTACACGGCGGAAATCACCGTGCTGATAAGCAGCGAGGTGACAGAGATGTCGCAGTACTTCTCGGCAGGCGGAAAAATGTTGGCCTGTGCGCTGTGCAGCGCCGGCCTGACAGTAATTGTCGGGTGCCTTGCGTCCCTGATCGCGGCAGACTTCTCCTTTGACATCCGTGAGAAGCTGTTCAACAAGGTGGCGGCCATGGGCAACGCCGAAATCAAGAAGTTCTCCATCGCCAGCCTTATCACCCGCACCACTAACGACGTCACCCAGATCCACATGATTATCGCCATGGGGCTTCAGATGCTGATCCGTGCGCCCATCATGGCGATTTGGGCCATCATCAAAATCGTCGGCAAGAGCTGGCAGCTCTCTGCGGTTGTCCTGGCGGCGGTCGTCATCGTGGTAGGCTCCATGATCGTGCTGCTTGCCATCATGATTCCAAAGTTCCGCATTGTCCAGCGCCAAATCGACGACGTGAACAGGCTCACGGAGGAAAATCTCAGCGGTATTCGGGTTGTCCGCGCCTTCAACGCGGAAAAGTATCAGGAGAACAAGTTCGAAACGGCCAACAGCGCCCTGATGAAGACCCAGCTCTTCACCGGCAGAGGAATGGCCTTCCTCTCCCCTATTATGATGTTCGTCCAGAGCTGCGTGTCCGTGGCCATTTATTATGTGGGCGCTGTGCTGATTAATGCCATCGACGTACCCCTGACCAGCACGGCGGCGGAAATTGCCACCGCCATCTCCGACCGCTCGGTGATGCTGGGCGAGGTGGTCTCCTTCAGCTCCTACGCGCTGTATGTTATCATGTCCTTCGTGATGCTACTGATGATCTTCATGCTGCTGCCCCGTGCGGCAGTCGCGGCCAATCGTATCAATGAAGTCATCGATTCCGACATCACCGTGAAGGAGGGTACGGAACACAAATCCGACGAGGTCGGGAGCATTGAGTTTAAAAACGTTTCCTTCCGCTATCCCGACGCCTCGGAGGACTGCCTGAAGCATATTACGTTTTCCGCGAAAAAAGGTGAGACCGTGGCCTTTATTGGCGCGACAGGTTCCGGCAAATCCACCCTGGCCGGACTGGCCGCGAGGCTTTACGACACCACGGACGGAACCGTCCTGCTGGACGGGAAGGACATTTCCCAATACAGCTTTGAGACGCTCTATGATAAGGTCGGCTATATTCCCCAGCGGGCGACCCTGTTTGCCGACACAGTGGCAGGCAATATCACCTTCGGTGACAGCGGACACGCCATAACGGAGACCGATGTGGAAAACGCCCTGGACATCGCCCAGGCAACGGACTTTGTCTCCGCCATGGATGACGGCGTAAACAGTTGGATCTCCCAGAGCGGCTCCAACGTATCGGGCGGGCAGAAGCAGCGCCTTTCCATCGCGAGAGCCATTGCCAGAAAGCCGGAAATTTTGATTTTCGACGACTCGTTCTCCGCCCTGGACTATAAGACCGACCGCACGCTGCGGCAGCGAATCAAAACAGATCTGAAGGACACGACCTGCCTGATCATCGCCCAGCGTATCGGTACCATCCGCCACGCGGATAAGATCGTGGTGCTGGACGACGGCGCCATGGCCGGTATCGGCACCCACGACGAGCTTATGAAAAATTGCCCGGTTTATCAGCAGATCGCCCTGTCGCAGCTCTCCGAAGAGGAGCTTGCGGCCAACGCGTAAGGAGGTGCTTTATCATGCCAGAAAGAAATAACAGCAGGTCTTCCCGCGCCCCGATGAGAAGCGGCCCCATGGGCGGCGGCCCGATGGGCGGCATGGGCGGCGGAAAAGCCAAGAACATGAAGGGCGCGCTGATGAGCCTCATGTCTTACATCAGAGGCCAGGCGGGCATCATTATCTTTGCTCTGGTGCTGGCCGCCGCTGGCGCGGTGTTTACCATCATTGGGCCGAACCAGCTCAGCCGCCTGACGGATTATATCTATGACGGCCTTTCCAGTACGATCGACATGGACGGCGTTCTGCGGGTTGCGTTGCTGCTGGTAGGGATCTATCTTGCCAGCGCGGTGTTCAATTTCATCCAGCATTTTATCATGCAGACCGTGACCCAGCGAACCGCCCGTCGGCTGCGTGGGGACATCGACACCAAGATAAACCGCCTGCCGCTCAAATATTTCTCCGGCAATGCCTCAGGCGATGTAATGTCCCGCATGACAAACGACGTGGATATGATCGGCCAGGCCATGTCGAACAGCCTGTCGAACCTGGTCACAGCGGTCGCGCAGTTCATCGGCTGCCTTATCATGATGTACTACACCAACTGGATGATGGCCACCACCACTGTTGTGGCAACCCTTATCGGCCTTATCCTGATGGTAGTCATCATGAGTCATTCCCAGAAATACTTCACCGCCCGGCAGGAAAGTCTGGGCGACCTGAACGGCTATATCGAGGAAATGTACAGCGGGCATAACGTCATCCGCATTTTGAATGCCGAGGGCGAGGTGACAAGCAAATTCTCCTCCCTGAGCCAGGCGGTGCGGAAAGCGGAGTTTCGCTCCCAGTTCCTGTCCGGCCTGATGCAGCCGCTGATGGCCTTCATCGGAAATCTCGGCTATGTGGCGGTCTGCGTGGTAGGCGCGTGGCAGATCATCGAGGGCAATATCACCTTCGGCGTAATTACGGCGTTCCTTATCTATACCCGCCTGTTTGAGTCTCCCCTGCGGCAGATCTCCATGGCCATGACCCAGGTGCAGTCCTGCGCGGCTGCCTCGGAGCGTGTCTTTGAGTTCCTGGCCGAGGAGGAGATGGAGGATGAATCCGACAAGACTCAGCGCATTGAAACCGTACACGGCGAGGTGGAATTCCAGCATATAAAATTCTCCTATCCTTCCGCGCCGGAAAAGGAGATCATTCACGACTTCAGCGTAAAGGTGGAGCCTGGGCAGAAGGTGGCCATCGTCGGCCCCACCGGGGCGGGCAAAACCACCATGGTCAACCTGCTGATGCGGTTCTTTGAGCCGACGGGCGGCTCCATCCTTATCGACGGCGTTCCCACCTCGAACATCCCCCGAAGCAACGTACACAGCCAGTTCGGCATGGTTTTGCAGGACACCTGGCTGTTTGAGGGAACCGTCCGGGAAAACCTTCTCTACAACACGGAAGGCGTCACGGATGAGCAGATGATAGAAGCCTGCAAGGCCTGCGGCATCCACAGCTTTATCAAGGCGCTGCCCCAGGGCTACGACACGGTTTTGAGCGACAACACCGCTATCTCCGCAGGCCAGAAGCAGCTGATGACCATCGCCAGGGCCATGATTCAAAACAGCCCCATGCTGATTCTGGACGAGGCCACCTCCAGTGTGGACACCAAGACGGAGATGCTGACCCAGCAGACCATGGATAAGCTGACAAACAAGCGCACCAGCTTTGTCATCGCCCACCGCCTGTCCACCATCAAAAATGCCGACGTCATCCTGGTCATGCGGGACGGCGACATCGTGGAACAGGGCAACCACGAGGAGCTTCTGAAGCTGAACGGCTTCTACGCGGAGCTGTATAACAGCCAGTTCGAGGAAGTATCCTAATTCCGCACAACGATAAGAAGCTGCTAAGGCCAAGCCTGCCTTAACAGCTTCTTTTGTTTTCGGGCAAAGACAACGCTGCAAACGCCCCCTTTACGACGGCGTTCCAGCTCCCTGCAACCACAGCGGGACAGGGCCATTCTTATTGTTTACAAAATATTAACTGGCACACCCCTTAACAAAATCAGGTTGTTAGTTTAAAATAATACATATAATGTACGGTAGTCATACATATTTTGGAGGAGATGATGTTTGAATGAGGACAGCCACGTCTCCGCAGTATCTGCAAATCGCGCTGGACATAGCGGCGCGGATCGCCCGCGGCGAGCTGCCGGAGGGCAGCACCATTTACGGTCGTTCCGTGATGGCGTCGGAATACGGCGTCTCGCCGGAAACCATTCGCCGTTCGCTTCATCTTCTAGCCGACATGAAGGTGGTGGAGATCAAGCACCAGACCGGCGTGAAGGTCGTTTCCGCCGACAGCGCCAGGCGCTACATTGCAAATTTCGCCGAGTCCAGCGACGTACACAGCCTGCGGGAGCATCTGCGAGACCTTCTTGCGGAGCATCAGGATCTGACCGCCCGCATCGCAGACACTGTCACCGCCCTGCTCCAGACCAGGGAGACCTTTTCCGCCGCCCATGACCCACTGCCGACCTATGAGGTGTCTGTCCCCGCGAACTCGCCGGTCATCGGAAAAACCATCGGCGCGCTGAGCTTCTGGCAAAATACCGGCGCAACCATCACCGGCATACGACGGGGGAAAAACGTTATCGTCTCCCCAGGCCCCTATGCCGAGCTGTACGGCGGCGACGTTCTGCTCGTTGTCGGCACCCCCGCCGCTACGGCAGCCGCGCAAGTTATCGTATCTGCGAAGGAGGAATCTAATGATTGAATTTGAAAACGTGTGCAAAAGCTATGGAAAATCGCAGATTTTAAAGAGGTTGATTGCATAATGAAGATGGACACTTGAAAAAGAAAATCCATAGTGAT
>JAJQCH010000179.1 GCA_021202795.1 Oscillospiraceae bacterium | reverse complement strand
TGTTATGACAACTGGATAAAAAACGATTTTCAAAAAAATTCAGGAAACTTGAAGGGGGAAAGTAATTTTTTTCCAATTTCCAAACACAAGATATAGATTTGTATTGGGCATAAGTACGCAAAATTGGCACAAATTATTGTGCATTTGTCACAATTCCCAGTTTGAAAAGCTTCCATTTAGGCACAATGCCGATTGCATTCGACAATTTCCATTCGCTATAATATAAATGAACCTGATGAAAGTTGGTTCATTCTATCCTGCAAAAATCGGGCAGGTCTAAAGGAGGCGACTGGATGAAGAGCAGATGGCTGGAGAGAACGCTGGCCGTGGTGTGTGCGCTGGTGCTGACTGCTGCTGTGATGAGCAAGCCTGTCTTTACCCAGGCGGAGGCGGCGGAAGCGTCATTGGAGGCGGAAGCCTTGGAGGAGAGCTATGTGATTTTTGGCGACGACTCCGGGGATGCGGCGCAGCTTGAGGTGACGGATAACCGCACTACTGTCCCCTATTATGTGGGGGAGACGGAATATGGCGAGTGTATGCTGATAGATGGGACGCCCTATGTGAATGTGGCTGCATTTTTGTCCGCCCTGGGCGTGGGCGGTACGGCTTATGACAGCGGCAGCAGTCTGACCCTGACGGGCGGTGTGCTGACCATGACGGCGGAGGCCGGAGCGATTTATTTCATCTGCAATGATCGGTATTTGTATGTGAAGGACGGCGTGCAGAGCATTGACGGCAGTATCTGTCTGCCGGTGGAGGCGCTGGTGAAGTGTACGGGTGCTTCCGTTACCTGGGATCGAGTGGAATGGCGCATTACCGTGGAGGAGGGAGAGCTTTCTCCTTTGACGGAGGGCGCTTCCTATTACAGTGAGACGGATGTTTACTGGCTCAGCCGTGTGATTTATGCGGAGGCCGGGGGACAGTCCCTTGCGGCGCAGGCGGCCATAGGCAGCGTGGTTATGAACCGCGTGGCGGACGAGGCATTTCCGAATACGGTGTATGAGGTTATTTTTGCAAAGAATCAGTTCGACGTGGTTATCAACGGTATGGTCTATATGACGCCGGATGAAACGGCGGAGATAGCGGCGAAGCTGGCCCTGGAGGGCTATGATCTGGCCTCCGGCGCCACCTATTTCACCCGCGAGGGCGACGACGTAGACGACGGTGTCACCGGCGAGGAGGGTTACGACTGCGTGACCCAGGTAGAGGATATTCGCTTCCTGGTTCCGGCTTGAAAGACGAGGCTGCGTGTGATACAATAGCCGAAAGGCAGAAGCAAAACCATGAAAAGGATGCGCCTGATGCGTATCCTTTTCATTTTTTAAGGAGACGCTATGGAAAACATTCTGACGGAGGGGCTGGAGGCCCTGGGAATCCCGGCGGAGCGGGAGGCGGTTGAGACCCTTGCGGCCTATGGCCGTCTTTTGGCGGCTGCCAACAGGATCATGAACCTGACTGCCATTACTGACCAGGCGGACATGGCCCGGCTGCACTTTCTGGACAGCGCCGCCCTGCTGACCGTGACGGATTTTTCGGGCAAGCGGGTGGCGGACGTAGGCTCCGGGGCAGGTTTTCCCGGTATCCCTCTGCGGGTGCTTCAGCCGGATATGCATCTGACGGTGATAGACAGCGTTGGAAAAAAGATGGACTTTGTGGACGCCACCTGCCGCCGCCTGGGCATCGAAAATGTGAACTGTATATGGGGCCGGGCGGAGGAGCTGGTGCAGCTTCGGGAGCGGTTCGACATCGTGGTCAGTCGGGCCGTGGCAGAGCTGGACGTACTGTCGGAGCTGTGTCTTCCTTTGGTGGGACGGAGCGGCCTGTTTATTGCCATGAAGGGGCCGGACTGCCAGGTGGAGGCGGCCCAGGCGGATTACGCCATCCGCACCCTTGGGGGCAGCCTCCGGGAGATACGGCCTTATACTATCCCCGGTACAGACGTCACCCACACGGCCCTGGTGGTGGAAAAGACGGCTCCTACCCCGATCCGATACCCCCGGCGGTACGCCCAAATCAAAAAGAATCCCCTCCGGGAAGGCTGACCCAGTCTCGGAGGAACTTCAAATATGAACAAATTGAAAAAACAATCGCTCGCTATTGACAGCGAGCGATTGTTTTGGTACGATTAAACTTGTATAATTTGGAATTAAGAAAGGCGGTCAGACATAGGATGAGGGATGATGAATGTTATCTGGGGCCGGATGGCCGGGTGGACTGCGGGTCTCTGATAAAGCGCATCAACGACACCATGGAAAAACGGGCCAACAACGCCCTGCAGCAGCATGACATTACCTTTTTTCAACTGAAAATGCTGATCATCCTGTCTCACTCGGAGGACGGCACTGCCACGCTCAAGGAGCTGGAGCGGGGATTCGGCGTAGCCCAGTCCACTGCTGCCGGGGTGGCCGTTCGCCTCGAAAAAAAGGGACTTATCACCAGCTATGCTGACGCCCGTGACCGGCGGGTAAAGCGGGTGCAGATAACGCCCGCGGGCCGGACGCTGTGCATAAACCACCGGGAGGAGATGGAGTGCAACGAGGCCCGGCTCGTGCAGACCCTTTCTGAGGAGGAGCAGGAGCAACTGAAATCGCTGCTTCTGCGGGTATATGATTCCCTGGCGGAGGAATAGGACGCCTTGCACTGGGCAATTTTTGTCCGCTTTCAAATGATGGTTGATTGCATAATGAAGATGGACACTTGAAAAAGAAAATCCATAGTGATT
>JAJQCH010000014.1 GCA_021202795.1 Oscillospiraceae bacterium | reverse complement strand
TCACTATGGATTTTCTTTTTCAAGTGTCCATCTTCATTATGCAATCAACCCAAAGAAAAAAACGAACATCAAAAATCTAAACAGGATAGGAGTTGAGGACTTTTGAGCCGACTTAGCATTTCTTCGCCTGACAAGTCGCAGGCATTTGTGGACAGTATGTACGCCAATATGCAGCGTCGCATTGAGGTAGCTCCCCAGGGAAACTGTCCCGTGGAGTTGACAGACGCTTTCCTGCGGCTGTGCATGGCCCAAAGTTGCGGCAAATGCGTCCCCTGCCGGGTGGGGCTTGACCAGCTTTCCACCCTGATTCAGAAAATTCTGGAGGGCAACGGCACGGCCCAGGATTTGATGATTCTGGACAAGGCCGCCCACGCCATAGCGGATTCCGCTGACTGCGCCATCGGCTGGGAGGCTGCCAAGACCGTCATTACCTGCGTCAACGGCTTTCGGGACGACTTTATGAGCCATCTGACCACAGGACGGTGTATGTCAAACTTCAAGGCCGTCCCCTGCATGACCTTCTGCCCCGCCCATGTGGACATCCCCGGTTACATAGCCCTTGTGAAGGAGGGCCGTTACGCCGACGCCGTGCGCCTGATTCGGGAGGATAACCCCTTCCCCAGCGTGTGTGGCCTTATCTGTGAGCATCCCTGCGAGAGCCACTGCCGCCGGAACATTGTGGACGATTCCGTGAACATCCGCGGCCTGAAGCGGGCAGCGGTGGAGCAGGCCGGTCACGTTCCGGCCCCCAAGTGCGCCCCGCCCACGGGCAAGACCGTGGCCATCATCGGCGGCGGCCCCACCGGGCTGACGGCGGCCTATTATCTGGCGCTGATGGGCCACTCCGTCACCGTGTATGAAAAGCATAAAAAATTCGGCGGTATGCTCCGCTATGGCATCCCCCGCTATCGTCTGCCGGAGAAATTTCTGGACGAGGACATAAACGTCATCCTCTCCACCGGCATCACCGCCTATACCAACGTAGAAATCGGCAAGGACATCGACTTCGCTGAGATCCAAGAAAAATTCGACGGCGTGTATATCGCCATCGGCGCTCACTCCTATAAAAAGCTCAACATCCCCGGCGAGGACGCGGAAAACGTCATGTCCGCCGTGCAGCTTCTGGGCGCTATGGGCGACGGCGAACCCATGGACATGACCGGCAAGCGGGTCGTAGTCATCGGCGGCGGCAACGTGGCCATGGACGCCAGCCGCACGGCCATCCGCCTGGGCGCAAAATCCGTCCAGTGCGTATACAGGCGGCGTAAATCCGACATGACCGCCCTGGTAAACGAAATATCCGGCGCGATTGCGGAGGGCGTAGAGCTTGTCACCCTGATGGCTCCGGCCCGTATTGAGACGGACGAAAACGGCGCTGCCAGGGCCTTGGTCATCAAGCCCCAGGTTCCCGGCGCATACAAAGGCGGTCGCCCCGCTCCCCGCGACGCGGATCAGCCGGAGCAGACCCTGCCCTGCGACGTCGTTATTGTGGCCATCGGCCAGGCTATTGAATTTGGTCATTTTACCGAGGCGGGCATTACTCCCTCCAAATACGGCACACTTCAGGCGGATACCTCCGGTGCGGTGGCCGGCGCCAACGGCGTGTATGCCGGCGGTGACTGCGCCTCCGGCCCCGCCACGGTCATCAAGGCCATCGAGGCTGGCAAGACCGCTGCGGCAAATCTGGACGAATATTTCGGACTCCACAGTGAAATCGACTTTGACGTGGAAATTCCCGCCGCCTCCGCCAATCTTCGCACGGCCTGCGGGCGCTGCAACATGACCGACCGCCCCGCTGCGGAGCGCATCCACGATTTTGACCTGATTGAAAATTCCCTGACCAGCGAGGAGGCAACCCAGGAGTGTTCCCGCTGCCTGCGCTGCGATCACTTTGGCTACGGCTCATTCAGAGGAGGGAGGAAAACGGCATGGTAAACCTGACCATAGATGGACGCCGCGTCTCCGTGCCGGAGGGTACGACGATTTTAGAGGCCGCCAAGACAGCGGGCATCCGCATCCCCACCCTCTGCTATTTAAAAGACATAAACCAGATTGGCGCCTGCCGGGTCTGCGTCGTAGAGGTGGAGGGCTGGGATCACCTGGCTGCCTCCTGCAACACGGACTGCGAGGAGGGCATGGTCGTTCACACCAACACGCCCCGCGTGCGGGACACCCGGCGGCTGAACGTGGAGATGATTCTCTCCCGCCACCACACCAACTGCACAAGCTGCGTTCGAAGCGGCAACTGCTCTCTCCAAAGCCTGGCGCGGGACATGAACGTGCTTGACCTGCCCTTCCCCCAAACGCCGGTGTTCCGCCCCTGGGATCACTCCTATCCCCTGATACGGGATATGTCCAAGTGCATCAACTGTATGCGTTGTGTGGCTGTGTGCAACAAGGTGCAGGATATGAAGGTCTGGGATGTGACCGGCACCGGCACCCGAACAGCGGTTGCTATCCGGGACAAGATGGATCTGAAGAACGTCGGCTGTACCTATTGCGGCCAGTGCATCACACACTGCCCTGTAGGCGCGCTGCGTGCCCGCGACGACACCATGAAGGCCTTCGCCGCCCTGTCTGACCCGGACAAAATCTGCGTCGTTCAGGTGGCTCCCGCCGTCCGCGCCGCCTGGGGCGAAGACTTTGGCCTGACCACAGAGGAGGCCACTCTCCCCCGCCTGGTGGCTGTTTTGAAGGCCATGGGCTTTGACTATGTTTTCGACACAGATTTCGCCGCCGACCTGACCATTATGGAGGAGGGCAGTGAGTTCGTGGAGCGGATGACTCATCCCACGGAATATCAGTGGCCCATGTTCACCTCCTGCTGCCCCGGCTGGGTACGCTATGCCAAGATACGCCACCCGGAGCTGCTGGATAATCTCTCCACCGCCAAAAGCCCCCAGCAGATGTTTGGAGCTGTGACGAAGAGCTACTTTGCGGAGAAAATCGGCGTTGACCCGGAGAAGCTGTTCTGCATCTCCATCATGCCCTGCACGGCGAAGAAATATGAGTGTGCCGTGGAGGAGGTAAATGACGCCGGAGCCGGGCAGGATGTGGATCTTTCTATCACCACCCGCGAGCTTGTCCGCATGATAAAGGTCTGCCAAATCGACCCCATGACGGCGGGCGAGGCGGAATTTGACAACCCCCTGGGCGAATCCACCGGCGCGGGCGTTATCTTCGGCGCCACCGGCGGCGTGATGGAGGCGGCGCTGCGGAGCGCCTACTTCCTGATTACCGGGGAGAACCCTGACCCGGACGCCTTCAGCGACGTGCGGGGACTGGACGGCTGGAAGGAGCGCACCTTCCGGGCCGGGGACATCACCGTCCGCACGGCGGTAGCCAGCGGCCTTGCCAACACCTCCCGGCTGATTGACGCCATCCAGCGGGGTGAAGTCCACTATGACTTTGTAGAAATCATGGCCTGCCCCTCCGGCTGCTCCGGCGGCGGCGGACAGCCCATCGAGGATGGCGTGGAGCTGGGCGGTATGCGCGGCCAGCACCTCTACAAGCTGGACAGGGAAATGCCCCTGCGCTTCTCCCACGAGAACCCCTCGGTGCAGACCCTCTATGCCGAGTATCTCCAAGCCCCCCTCTCCCACCGCGCTCACGAGCTTCTGCATACCGATCTGAAAGCTTGGAAGTTGTAATCGCAATCGTTCATACAGAATAGCAGGCACTGTATCAGAATCAATGATTTTGGTACAGTGCCTGTTTTGTTTGTAATAACTAACTATTTTGCTGAATTTTCACTCGCGTTTTCGGATATTCTGACGAAAAATTAAGGAAGCAAAATGGCAGTGTTGACTTTTTGAGGAAAGCAGGGTAAAATAATTTTGGTGTTAGGAATACCTAACGCCTATATATGGCATATGGGGTTAGGTAATTCTAATATACATTAGATACACCAAATGGAGGCGGACATATATGGCAATGCCGCTCACAATGCTCAGAAATGGCGAGAGCAGTTTGATTACACATATTGGAGGCAAGGACGAGACAAAAAAATTTTTGGAAAAACTCGGCTTTGTTGTTGGCACCCCGGTGACGGTGGTATCGGAGATTAACGGAAACCTTATCGTACATATTATGGACTCCCGCGTGGCAATCAGCCGGGAGATGGCGGCCAAGATTTTTGTTTGATGCCGCCTGATTTTTGTGCTTACAGTATGTCTGGCATTTTGGGAGCAAGCATATTTTAGCAATAGAATCCGAAAGGAAAGGAGAGAAGGAAATGACGCTGAAAGAGACAAAGGTCGGTCAGACCGTCAAAGTAGTAAAAATCAGCGGTGAGGGCGCGGTAAAGCGGCGCATCATGGACATGGGCATCACCAAGGGCGAGAAAATATTCGTCCGCAAAGTAGCCCCCCTGGGAGACCCTGTGGAGATTACTGTCCGCAACTATGAGCTGAGCCTGCGGAAAGCCGACAGCGAAATGATTCAGGTCGAGCTTCTGGGTTAAGCCCCGACTAACCAAAAAATTCACGCGCCGGAGCCTATGGCGCGATGCGAAATTCACATGGAGAAAGGCAGTTGAATATGGAAGACCAAAAAGTTACCATTGCTCTTGCCGGAAACCCTAACTGCGGCAAGACCACGCTGTTCAACGCCCTGACCGGTTCCAACCAATATGTTGGCAACTGGCCCGGCGTAACAGTGGAGAAAAAGGAAGGCAAGCTCAAGGATCACAAGGAGGTCACCATCACCGACCTTCCTGGCATCTACTCTCTGTCCCCCTACACATTGGAGGAGGTAGTGGCCCGGAATTATCTGATTCAGGAGCGGCCCGACGCCATCCTGAACATCATCGACGGCACGAACCTGGAGCGAAACCTCTACCTGACCACACAGCTTGTGGAGCTGGGCATCCCCGTTCTGGTAGCCGTGAACATGATGGACGTGGTTCGCAAAAACGGCGACAAAATCAACACCGCTCAGCTTGCCAAGGAGCTGGCCTGCGAGGTGGTGGAGATTTCCGCCCTGAAGGGCGACGGTATCAAGCAGGCGGCTGACCGGGCTGTGGCCCTGGCCCGCAGTGGCAAAAAGACCATCCCCCAGCATCGCTTCGCAGGCTGTGTGGAACACGCCCTGGCCCATATCGAGGAGGTAACAGTCCACAGTCTGCCGGACGAGCAGCAGCGCTGGTATGCCATCAAGCTGTTCGAGCGGGATGAAAAGGTAGCCGAACAGCTCAGCCTCAGCCAGGACATCCGCAATCATATCGAGTCTGACATCCAGGCCTGCGAGACGGAGCTGGACGACGACGCGGAATCCATCATCACCGCCCAGCGATATGACTACATCTCCTCTATCATTGATAAGTGCTACTCCCGCAAATCTGCCCAGAAGCTGACCACCTCCGACAAAATCGACAAAATCGTCACCAACCGCATTGCGGCTCTACCCATCTTCGCGGTGGTTATGTTCGTGGTGTACTGGATCGCCATGGGGCCATTCGGCTCCTTCCTGACAGACTGGACAAACGACGTGCTGGGCAGCGCCTGGCTGGTAGACGGCAGTCGTGCCTTGCTGGAAAACGTCGGCGCAGCCGAATGGCTCATCGGCCTTATCTCTGACGGCATTATCGCCGGCGTGGGCGCAGTGCTTGGCTTTGTTCCCCAGATGCTGGTTCTGTTCATCATGCTGGCCCTTTTGGAGGACTGCGGCTATATGGCCCGTATCGCCTTCATCATGGACAGGATTTTCCGCAAGTTCGGACTTTCCGGCAAGAGCTTTATTCCAATGCTCATCGGCACCGGCTGCGGTGTTCCCGGCGTCATGGCCTCCCGCACCATCGAAAACGAGCGTGACAGGCGCATGACCATCATGACCACCACCTTTATTCCCTGCGGGGCGAAAATGCCCATCATCGGCCTGATTGCCGGCGCACTGTTCGGCGGCAGCGGCATTGTGGCTGTATCCGCCTATTTCATCGGCGTGGGCGCGATCATCGTCTCCGGCATCCTGCTGAAAAAGACCAAGATGTTCTCCGGCGACCCCGCCCCCTTCGTTATGGAGCTTCCCCCCTATCACGCCCCTACGGCGGGGAACGTGCTCCGCTCCATGTGGGAGCGCGGCTGGAGCTTCATTAAGCGGGCCGGCACCGTTATTGTCCTGTCCTCCATAATCATTTGGTTCCTGTCCAGCATCGGCGTTGTGAACGGCACGTTCGGCATGGTGGATAACCTCTATGAGGACGAGGCCCTGGTCACAGAAGAATACATTGAAGACCTGGTTGAAACGCGCGGCGTCTCCACGGATGATGTTGTCCCCATGGACGATTCCCTGCTTGCGGATGTCGGCAATGCCGTCTCCGTAGTGTTCAAGCCCCTGGGCTTCGGGAGCTGGCGGCCCACCGTGGCCACCGTCACCGGCCTGGTGGCAAAGGAAGAGGTGGTCGGCACCTTCGGCGTGCTGTATAACTACGACGACAGCGAGGAAGAGCTGAGCGAGGAAGGCGAGGAAATTTGGGATAACGTAGCTTCCGACTTTGACGCCATCAGCGGCGGTCACGGAAAGCTGGCAGCCTTCTCCTTCATGATTTTCAACCTCCTGTGCGCCCCCTGCTTCGCGGCTATGGGCGCCATCAAGCGGGAGATGAACAACGGCAAGTGGACGGCCTTCGCCATTGGCTATGAGTGCATTTTCGCCTATGTTATTGCCCTGATTACCTATCAGCTTGGCCTGCTGTTCGTCGGCGCGGCCAATGTGATTGGTCTTATCGTGGCGCTGATTCTCCTGGCCGGTCTGCTGTATCTGCTGTTCCGGCCCTATAAGGAGGCCACCACCCTGACGGCACAGTAAGCCGCTTCACCCCTGGGAGGGATTTCAAATGCTTTCATGGCTTGCCGCCAACGCGGCGACGATCATCATATCCGCCATTTTAGCGGTCATCGTGTTTTTCCTGATTCGGGCGGTCGTCACCAACAAGGTGAGCTGCGGCGGGGACTGCGCCAGCTGCGGCGCACATCCCCACCCCGCCTCTGGCGGGACAGACCCACAGGACGCCAACATATGCGCTCACTGTGCTTCCAGCGGCTCCTGTCAGGCCCGGAATAAGGAATAAAAAATTCATTAACCCCTGCAATGGCTCCGCAAACAAGGCTGTAACCTCCATCTGCCTGCGGAAGCCAGCGCGTGCGCCACTACCGGCAGCGGCAGCCATAACCGCCCCCGGATTCGCACGCACGCAGTTCCCCAAAAGAAGCGGTGCGCCATACGCCGCTTCTTTTTTTGCGTTAAGTAAGATTTAGACGTTTCAAGATTATCCAACTCCTCCTGTTCAACAATCGTAATCGTTCCCGCATCCGCCAGCTCTTGCAGCTCCTCCAGCCGCTCTGCGTTTGTGTCATACTCATCGTTCAGCTCGTCAAGCTGGTCGCATACATCGTCATATGCTTCCCTGGCCGTCTCCGCCTTATCTGCGGCAGAGGCGAACAAATCCGTGTTGTTCTTGAGAAGGGAGAACAGTGTGGCCAGTACGCTCACGATGGAGAGGACCATCATAACAGGGTTATTCTGGAACATTAGCTTCATACTCGTGGCAAAGCTGATATTGGAAGCTGTTGCGCTGTCTGTAGCAGCCTTAGATGCGTAAAGGGCCATGACGAGTTCAAAATCTTCATCCGCTAATTTGTCTGCTGCATAAGCAGCGACAATATCAGCAGCGGAAAGTCTTTCTTTTGCTCCGACATTCAGGTCTGTGGCCAAAGCAGCGGCTGTTTCAGCCTGCGCCCCCTTCGTTTTAGCCAACGTCTCAGCTATTTCCGTTACAGTCAGTTCTGCCGTAGAATTAATTCCGGCTATCATTTTAGTTACAAGCTGCTCTTTCGCAGCCCCTAACTCCATAGTAGACATGATCATCTTTTGTTCTTCGGTGCTTGCTGTGGATATAGCCTGGGCATATGCCAGTACATTAGCCGTATTGTAATTACTGCCTTTTATGAAATACTTGTCAATCGTCGTCGCCCAATCGTCACCTTCTTCAGGTATACCAATCAGACTATTTGTGGATGCCAATAGTGTTTTGAAGGTCGAATCATTCGCCCAAGGAGACCGTCCTTGGATAGTATTGACATCAATCTTTGTAACATGGTAAAATCAGACGAGGTGATATTATGGCAATTATAAGCTGCCCTGAGTGTGGTGGGGTAGTGTCCACCTCCGCAATTACTTGTCCACATTGCGGATATGGGGTCTCCGAGCATATGCAGAAACTCAAAGAAGAGGAAGAACAAGCAAAACGGCAGGAGGAAGCCCACGATGAGATACAGGCGTTACTGGATAAAATAATCCCGTGTGACTTCACCATCCCTGAGCCGAGGGCTAAAGTATGTATTAAGTGCGGAGAGAACCCTCGCTATAAAGAAAGAAGCCGTTTTTTCCCAAAAGGGTCGTATTCTGATAGTATGTGTAAGCACGATGGTGTTGAGTTTCCACTTGTAGAAATTGATTATCCACAGGCACAAACACCGGGTAATATAGGCAGTCGTCTTTATATGCAACGATACTGCATAGAGCCTAGAAATATTGGCGATCAACAATGTGACGAGTATGGAGATAGGCTTAATAACATGAACCGAATAAGAGGGTTCCTCTATTCTGCAATCAGTGATGAAGACCTACTTTCGCCTCCAGATCCTGCCTACTTCGGCAAGACCTTAGAGGACGAACCAAAGCCCACCCCGCGTCCGAAAATCAACATCCCCGTAAATACCAACACCCCCAAGTGCCCCACCTGTGGTTCCACCAACATATCCAAAATATCCACGGCTACCCGTGCAGCTCATGGCTTTGCCTTCGGTCTGTTCAGCAGCACCGCCCGCTCCCAGTTCAAATGCAACGCCTGCGGATATAAATGGTAATATAGCCTTTGCTGGTCAGGGCGGCTGACCCTGTATCATTTTTGCCGCTGATGCGGCTGATTTGGAATACCCCTTGACGACCTGTGTCAATATCGTCTGACCAGACCGTCCCGGCATTATACTCTCTGAGCGTTCTGCCCCGTGCGCCATCATGCTGTGCGGGCAGCTTCGTTGCGGATTCCTTGCGGTTCCCGTCCGAGAATAATCCAAACTCGGAGCCTTATAAAAGGCCAGTTTCGCCGGTTTTGCCAATGCTCCCTTACTGACAGCACGCTTACGCTGCCAGCTCGTTCCGTGTCGCCACCAGAGCATATGTGGGCACCTTCATATTGAAACCCGTCATTTTGGGTCTACCCACAGATTGATATGTCTTCCCCTAGAAAATATCCCAAGAGGGAGCGCCGGACTGACGCTCCCTCTTGATGTTTCTTTATCCACACAGCGCCGCAATGGCGTGGGCGAAGATTTTTGTCGCGGTCAGCAGGTCTTCCACGGGAAAGCGCTCGTTCGCGCCGTGCATATTGACCTCTACCCCCGGCATTTTATAGCCGAAGGCCACGCCGCCGGGGACGTCGTGAACATAGGTGCCGCCGCCCATGGAATAGCACGCCCCTAATTGCCCGGTGACAGCCTCATAGCAGGCAAGAAGCGTCTGGATAAACGCCCCCTCCGCCGGGGTATAATGAGGCGGTATCATCATTCCCGCCGTTTCATACCCCAGAGCGGCCAGGCGTCCATCAGCCACGTTCTTGCAGTTGTCAATAGCGGCGCAAAGGGGAATCCGGCAGTCGCACAGGCCCTCCATCCCGGTGGGAGATATGTCCAGGATGGTGAAGGCGCAGGTCAGCGCACCTGTCTTTTCATCCGCTTGGGCAATGCCAAGGGCCTTGCCGATGGTGTCTCCATGGGGCAGCAGCTTATATAGCTCCCTGAGTACCCGTGTGGATGGGCCGTCCGCCAGGGGCAGCTCGGTCAAAACCTGTACCAGGACAGTATTGGGGTTGACGCCCAGCTCCGGGCTGGCAGCGTGACAGCCCCGGCCTGTTACGGTGAGGCGGACGCCCTGCTCTGTCTCCTCCACCTGACAGCTTGCCCCCAGCTCCGCACACAGGGGTGCGGCCCCGGCCATCATGCTCATAGGGTCGATGCCGGACAGCTCTGCCCACGCCTGGGTGGGAACAGCGTTCATTTGAAAGCCCCCATGGAGAGCAGTAACATACGGCCCAACCTGGTTAGCAGGCTCCCAGGATTTTTTGAAGCGCAGGCGATAAAAACCTTTTTCCGCATTGCACACGGGAAAATCTGCGTCCGGTGTGAAGGTATGGGGCGCGGGCGGCTGCTGCTTGTAATAATAGGCCACATCGCTGGAGCCGCACTCCTCGTCCGTGCCTAAAATCAGCCGAACGCGACCATGCAGCGGCAGGCCCAGCTCTTGGACGCAGCGCATGGCGTACAGGGCCGCCACCGCGCCCCCTTTATCATCCGCCACACCCCGGCCATAGATATATCCGTCTTCCTTGATGACCGGCTCAAAGGGGGCGGTGTCCCAGCCATCCCCGGCCCCCACCACGTCCAGGTGAGCCAGGATGTCCAGCTTAGGCTCCTCCGGGCCATAATCAGCGGTCATGACCCGATGGTCATAGTCTGTCACGTCATAGCCATAGCCTCGGCATAAATTCTCCGCCACTTCCAATGCCCTGGCCGGTTCAATTCCATAGGGGGCATTGACCGCCGCCGGACCGTTCACGCTGGGGATGCGGCACAGGGTTTTCAAATCTTCCAAAAGTGCCTCCCGATGACTGTCCACCCAGGCAGTTATTTTTTCATTCTGTATCATAATGGAAATCACTCCTTAGAATTTGTCTTCACAGGCGTCCAACGCTATCTGCGAATACAGGTTTTATTTGACTGGATTCGTCCTCCCTATTGTAACAGGAATTGAAAAATATTGCTACCTCTGATATAATGAACAGGACATTGTAATATGGTAGGGATGCAAATATGGTTGACATAAGTTTTGACAGAGAGCTATGCGTCCGCTGCGGGCGGTGCGTAAGGATATGCTCCATGGGCCATTTGCGTATGGAGGAATATGGCCCGGACGCCACAGGCCGGGGTGGGTGCATGGACTGCCTGCAATGCGCCGCCGTCTGCCCCAAGGATGCAGTGCGACGGAGCGGGATGTCCGCCACCGTCCCCAAGCCGGAGGATTCCCTGGAAACACTGATTATGTCCCGTCGGTCTATCCGGCATTTCAAGCCCCAGCCCCCGGAGCGTGAGACCCTGCAATGGGCCTTAGACCGGGCAGCATACGCCCCCAGCGGCAAAAACCGCAAGGCTAACCGCTGGACGGTTATCTATGGCCGGGAACGGATGGAAGCCGTGTCCGACCGCGCTCTTCAGCACTGCCAGGAAACCGGCTATGCTCCGGAGCTTTTGAAGCTGAGTGCCAGGGGCGTTGACCTGCTGACCTGCGGAGCCTCCGCCATGGTCATCGGCTGGTCGCCGGATGACTGCCTGAACCCCACAGTGGATACCATTGTGGCTATGGAGACGGCAGAACTGTTGCTGGTGCATCGGGGCCTGGGTACCTGCTGGGGCGGGTATATGCGCCGCATAGTAAACGCCTGCCCGGCCCTGCGGCAAATGCTTGGGATCCCCGACGGCTGCTCCGTGCAGGGCTGCTTTGTGGTGGGCTGGCCAGAGGCCAGCTTCCCCAACATTCCCACCCGCCCGGTGGCAGACATCGTCTGGGCATGAACGGAGGCGGCAGCATGAAAATTTGCCTGTTTGGGTCGGCACGCGATTCCGTGCCGGAGATTTACATAACACAAACAGAGGCCCTGGGGCGTCTAATGGGTTTGCGGGGTCACAGCCTGGTGTTCGGCGGCGGAGCCAGAGGCATGATGGGCGCGGCGGCGCGCGGTGTTTGCGCTGGCGGCGGGCGGCTCATTGGCATTGCCCCGGAGTTTTTTAATAAGCCCGGCGTTTTCGCGGACTGCGACGAGCTTATCATCACGGAGGATATGTCCACCCGCAAGGACAAAATGATAGAACTCGCGGATGCTTTCATTATCGCCCCCGGCGGCGTCGGTACCTTGGATGAATTTTTTGAGGTGCTGACCCTCCTGTCCCTGGAACAGCATCAAAAGCCCATTGTCCTCTATAATATTGCCGGATTTTATGACGGTCTTCTCTCCTTCCTGGAAAAGGCCGCCGGAGAGGACTTCTTCCTCCCCGGTCTGCTGAATCTGTTCGCCGTGACCGACTCCCCGGCAGCGGCGCTGGATTATCTGGAAAGCAAATAAAAAATCAGGGCGGTTCCCAACGGAACCGCCTCATTTCTTTTTGTCAAGTTATGTTTTTACCATAGTGCGATACCACACTCTGCTCTCCGTGAACACTGCATCCATGAACCAGTCCCAAGGTTGAGCGGGAATCTTCTCTGTCTGCTGGACTGAAAAGGCCGCTGCGGCGATATGTGCGTTTTTGCATTGGGGCAGGAAGCGGTCGTAATAGCCGCCGCCCATACCCAGACGGGCGCAGCGACTGTCAAAGGCAGTGCATGGACATATGACCAGGTCGATGTTCTCCGGTGAGACTGACTCTGACCGGGCGGGAACTGGCTCATAAATGCCGAAGGCCCCACGCTCCCAGGCGTCTTCATCCAAAGGCTGAAGTGCCAGCAGCGTCCCCCCTGGGGTGCATTTTGGGTAGACGAACCGCCGCCCTGTCATAGTGTCCAGGCTGACCTCCGCCCCCATAGCCTGATAGAGCATCACCGTCTCCGCCTGTTGGAACCATGCAGAGTCCATAATTTGCGCTGCAACAATAGCCGAATACCGCTCCCGTTCCTCCACCGATATTTCCTGTCGCGCCCTGATTCCGTTCTGCCGCAGCCATTCCCGTTCCGCCCGTATGTCCATGTGCGTTCTCCTTGATTTTCATTGGTTCTATTATACGTTATTGGACTTGTTTTTCCAAGAGGCATATCTCCATAATACTGTTCCCAAAACAACACAACCCCTGCGGTTGAATCGTAATGATTTATACCGCAGGGGCTGTTATCTCCTATTTCTGCCCGGAATGGCCCTTTACGCGCAAACGGCTGGCGGCGCGGGCAAGGTTCGCTTGAGCGCTTCGATATTCCACAATGCTGCGGCGTTGGAGCATGGCCTCGCGGGCCTGATCGGCAGCACGGCGAGCGCGGTTTTCATCAATTTCCTCCGGGCGTTCGGCGGAGTCCACCAGAACCAGCACTTCGCCATCCTCAATTTTGAAAAGCCCCTCGGACACGGAGGCCTCCTGCATCTCCTGACCGGGAATTCGATAGAGCAGAGAACCCGGCACGACAGCGCTGATAAGATCCCTGTGTCCGGCCCAAATACCATACTGTCCCCGAAGCGTGGGGATGACCAGCGACTCGCACGGCCCTTCATAAAAGATACGGCCAGCAGTTAGAATATGGATTTGAAATTCCCTCATATTACTGTCTCTCCAGCTCCGCCGCCTTTTTTACCACATCATCGATGGTGCCAACGTTATAAAACGCCGCTTCGGGATATTCGTCCATTTCTCCATCCACAATAGCGCCAAAACCGCGAATAGTCTCTGCCAGCGGTACATACACGCCGGGCAGGCCGGTGAATTTTTCCGCCACATGGGTGGGCTGAGCCAGGAAGCGCTGTATCTTCCGGGCGCGGGCCACGGTCTTGCGATCCTCCTCGCTCAGCTCCTCCATGCCCAGGATGGCGATGATGTCCTGAAGCTCGTTATACTTCTGCAATATCTCCTGCACCCGGCGGGCGACCCGGTAATGCTCCTGGCCCACAATGTCCGCCTCCAAAATGCGGGAGGTGGAGGCCAGCGGGTCGACCGCCGGATAAAGGCCCTGCTCCGCGATTTTCCGGCTCAAAACCGTGGTGGCATCCAAATGGGTGAAGGTGGTGGCGGGGGCCGGGTCTGTCAGGTCGTCTGCCGGAACATATACCGCCTGAACGGAGGTGACGGAGCCGCTCTTGGTGGTGGTAATACGCTCCTGGAGCGCACCCATCTCCTGTGCCAGGGTGGGCTGATAGCCCACAGCGGAGGGCATACGCCCCAACAGAGTCGATACCTCGCTGCCCGCCTGGACGAAGCGGAAGATGTTGTCGATGAACAGCAGCACGTCCTTGTGTTCCTCGTCCCGGAAATATTCCGCCATGGTCAGCCCGGACAGGGCCACCCGCATACGGACGCCGGGGCTTTCGTTCATCTGGCCGAACACCAGCGCAGTCTTATCCAAGACGCCGCTTTCCTGCATTTCCTTCCAGAGATCGTTTCCCTCCCGGCTTCGTTCGCCTACGCCGGTGAAAACGGAATAGCCTCCCTGCTCCATAGCTACGTTGTGGATAAGCTCCTGTATCAGGACAGTCTTTCCAACACCAGCGCCGCCGAACAGGCCGATTTTACCGCCTTTGGGATATGGCCCCAGCAGATCGACCACTTTGATGCCTGTTTCAAGCAGTTCAACCGTGGGGCGCTGCTCTGCAAAAGGCGGAGCAGAACGGTGTATCTCCCACCGGGGGGCGGATTCAGGCACAGGCTCACCGCCGTCGATGGGCTGCCCCAGGACGTTGAACATCCGGCCCAGAGTACACTGTCCCACCGGCACCTGAATCCCCGTCCCGGAGGCAGTTACCTCCATGCCACGGCGGAGCTTTTCGCTCCCCGCAAGCATAATGCAGCGAACTGTCTGGAAGTCAATATGCTTGGCAACCTCCATGACGCGCTCCTCCCCGTCCACCTGAACGGTGAGGGCATCCTTTATTTTCGGCAGGCTTCCGGCTTGGAACGTAACATCCACAACCGGGCCTGATATTTCCGCAATGATTCCTTTATTCACAGGCTCCATGCCTCCCTATCGTGCTTTTGCCGCTGGGCCTTCGCTCCGGCGGATACCTCCGTTATCTCGTTTGTAATGGCGGCCTGCCGCACCTGGTTGTATTGGACGGACAAATCGGTCAGAATATCGTCCGCATTTTGTCCGGCGGCGCTCATGGCGTTCATGCGGGCGTTCTGTTCGCTGCAAAAGCTGTCCACCAGGGCGCTGTAAATAAAACCGCCCACATAGCTGTACATCACGTTATCCAGCACTGCCTCCACAGAGGGGGCGAAATCCAGGGACGCCGCCAGCTCCTCATCCTCATCGCTGAGAAAGTGGGCGCGATGAAACGGCACCAGCCGGGTGCAGATGGCATCCTCCGTCATGCTGTTTTTCATGTCCGTATAGATAACGTATATCTTCGAAAGCTTTCCCTCGTTGAACATATCCAGCATACAGGCGCTGATGTCTCTGGCTCGCTCCAATGTTGGATTCTGCGCCGTATAGAGAAAGCTCTGCTCGATGGGAATATGCCGCCGGGCAAAAAACTGGCGGCCATACTCCCCCACCACGAACAGCCGGACGTCCGGGTGGTCGTTCATCAGTTGCAGTGCCTGCTTTATCACATTCATGTTATAGGCCCCGGCCAGACCCTTATCCGCCGTGATGACCAGCACCCCATAGGTTCCCTCCGGCAACGGGCTGCCGTCCGCCGGATAAAAATAGCGGTTTTCAATGTCTGATACGGTGCGGAAGATACGCTTTATCTCCCGGCGCAGGGCGTTGAAATAGGGCCGGGTGCGGTCAAGGTCGCTTTTGGCCTTGCGCATTTTGGTGAGGGCGATCAGATACATGGCGTTGGTAATCTTTTTCGTCTCCTGCACACTTTGGATGCGGTTTTTAAGCTCCTTGGTGTTTGCCATAGATCATCACCACTTCCCCGCCGACACAAAAGCCTTGGCAAGGTTTTCAATCTCCTGCCGCATATTGGCCGTAAGCTGGCCAGTCTGGTCTATCTCCCGGCACAGGGTAGGAGCCTTCTCCTCCACATAGGCCATCAGGCCCTTGGCGCAGGCGCTGATTTGAGCCGTGGGAACCTCCTGAAGGCAATGGGCCAGGGCGGACACCAGCAAAACCACCTGCCGGTGCTGGCTAAGGGGATTATACTGCTCCTGCCGCAGCAGGGCCATCAGGCCAGCTCCGTGAACGAGCTGGCGGCGAGTCACGTCGTCCAGATCGCTGGAAAACTGAGTAAATACCTCCATCTCCCGGTACTGGGCCAGCTCCAGCCGCAAGGTTCCGGCGGCGGACTTCATGGCCTTTGTCTGGGCGTCCCCGCCCACACGGGATACGGAAAGGCCCACGTTCACCGCAGGACGCTGCCCCGCGAAGAACAGGTCGCTCTCCAAAAATATCTGTCCATCCGTGATGGATATGATATTGGTGGGAATATAAGCAGAAACGTCCCCTGCCTGCGTCTCCACAATGGGCAGGGCCGTCAGGCTTCCGCCGCCCTTCGCGGCGGATAGGTGCGCCGACCGCTCCAAAAGCCGGGAGTGGAGATAAAACACATCTCCCGGATAGGCCTCGCGGCCAGGAGAGCGCTCCAGCAGCAGGGACATGGCCCGGTACGCCACCGCGTGCTTGGAAAGGTCGTCGTAGACGATCAGCACGTCCCGGCCCTGGTTCATAAAATACTCTCCCAGGGAGCAACCTGCATAAGGCGCAATATACTGCAGCGGCGCGGGGTCGCTGGCGGTGGCCGCCACAATGATGGAATACTCCATGGCTCCCCGGCGGCGCAATATCTCCGCAAGCTGGGCCACAGAGCTGGCCTTCTGACCAATGGCGACGTAAATGCAGATGACGTCCTTACCCTTCTGGTTCAGGATGGTGTCCAGCGCAATGGCAGTTTTACCGGTCTGCCGGTCGCCGATGATCAGCTCACGCTGACCACGGCCAATGGGGAACATGGAGTCAATGGCCAAAAGCCCGGTTTCCAGTGGCGTATTCACCGGCTGGCGGTCGATAATACCGGGGGCAGGGCTTTCCATGGGCAGATAATCCTGGGCCTCTATAGGCCCCTGTCCGTCGATGGGCTGGCCCAGGGCGTCCACCACACGGCCCAAAAATCCCTCGCCAACGGGAACACCGGCCTCCCGGCCTGTGCGCTTGACCTCGCTGCCGGCAGACACATACTGGTCGTCTCCGAACAGGATGCAGCCGATATGATCCCGGCGCAGCTCCTGCACCATGCCCCGCACGCCGGAGGAGAACAGCAAAATCTCCCCATAAGCGGCCTCGTCCAGGCCGCTGACCGTGGCGATACCGTCTCCCACGGTCAGAACAGTGCCGGTCTGCTCCGCCAGTGCCGCAGGCGTCCAGCTTCGCAGCGTCTCCCGCAGAAGGGGGATCACATCCCCCTGGCTTTGCTGAACCGCCGCCGTCCATTTTTCCTTTAGCTGGCGCAGCCGCTCCGCCGCGTCCCATTTGTAAACGTCCGCTCCGGCCTCCAGCCGGAAGCCGCCGGGGATGGAGCCGTCCTCCACCCATTCCAGGGCGACAGCATTTCCATACCGCTCCCGCAGGAAGCTCAGCAGCTCCTCCTGCCGGGCGGGACTGGGCCGCTCGGCGCTGTAAAGCACGGCCCGAAGCGTTTCCTCCTGGGGAACCGTTTTTTTATCCTTCCCCATGGCTCCCGTCTCCTTTTGCCGCGCTCAGGAAGGAACCGTAGGCTCCGTCCAAACCGTTCTCCCCGGAAATCAGCTTTTCGGCGGCCTCGGCAGCCAGACCGGCAATATCCTTCTGGGCGGCGGCCACAATGCGCTCCCGTTCCGTCTGGGCGGTAACGCGGGCGTCGGAAATCAGCTTATCCGCCTGCTCCTTGGCCGCCTGGAGCTGGCTTGCAGTCTCTCTGGCCAGGGCCGCCTCGGCCTCCGCCTTTTTCTGGCTTATCTCCGCCTCGGTGTCCGCCAGCTTTGCCTGATATTCCGTTTCCATGGCCTCGGCCTGGGCCAGCTTCGCAGCGGCCTCATCCGCCGCCTCCTGATAGTGGGCGGTGCGCTGTTCCATGAATTTCTTCACCGGCTTATACAGCAGCAGGTACAGCCCGGCAATCAAGATAACAAAGTTAAACAGATGCAGCAGTATCTGCTGCCAGTCAATATTCAGAGGAATGTTCATGCCTGTCTCCTTTCCTCTCCGATTCTATCCCCGTCCCGCATTACAGGACAAAGATGATAAGGATGGCGACGATCAGGGCGTAAATAATGGCCGTCTCGATGAACACCAGGCCCAGCATAAGGCTGGTGCGGATCTGGCCGGAGGCCTCCGGCTGGCGGGAAATACCCTCAGCGGACTTGGCAATGGCAAGGCCCATGCCGATTGCGCCTGCGGCGGCGGCCAGTCCGATAGCGACCGCGGCGGCAATGGCCTTTGCCCCGGAAGCGGAATCTGTGGTCTCCACCGTCTCGGCGGCGGTCTCTGCCGCCTCTCCGTCCGCCAGGGCAGGAGCGGCCAGCGCCAGCACCAGTACTACGGCCAGCAGCAGCACCGGCAGCATCTTCATCAGTGATTTCATGGTTTTCATCAATATAACCTCCGTTTTTATCAAAGCATTAAAATAATGTGCGTGGTTGATTGCATAATGAAGATGGACACTTGAAAAAGAAAATCCATAGTGATTTT
>JAJQCH010000126.1 GCA_021202795.1 Oscillospiraceae bacterium | reverse complement strand
AAGGTTCATAAATTCATTCTACCGAGTGTCCAACTTGCACTTGCAATTTGCAATTCAAAATAATAGTATGTCTCGCTGGATGTCAGGATACTCTGCAACATATAAATTTTTCCGTTATATGAGGTGTATTCAACATACAGCCCTATACCGCCGCTGTTCGTAACATTGTAGTAAGCATAGCCTTCTGCAAACGTCCAGCAGGACTCCTCCGCCTGTAGCTCAGGCGAATAAACCTTGACCACCTCTCCGTCCTCATAGGCCCACACATCGACCCAGCAGGTAGCGGAATCCGTACAGACACCGATCAAAAGCTCCTCCTGCCCGTCTCCATTAAAATCAAGGAGCTGAACAAGGTATGTGCCGTCCATTATGTAAGTAGCGTTGCCGGAACCATAGTCATACTCAACGATACACGCACCCTCGCCGTAGGTGGCCTCATATTCCCGGACGATCTCCGCGTACAGGGTGTAGATATTAATGGCCTGTTCCGACTCTGCTATATCCTCTGTCTTGTCCTCCACATCCGCATACGAGGTATTCTCCTCGCTTTCCGTGTAATCCTCCTCACTGTCCGCAGAGGTATCACTCTCATTTTCTATGTATTCCTTTTCGTTTTCCGCATAGGAATCAGCCTCTTCCTCCGTCTGACATCCGGCTGTCGTTCCCACAAGGATCGCAAGCAGCATGACAATGCTCACGATACTCCGCCAGCCTTTGTGTTTTGTGCGTTTTTGGGGATTCCTTGACATTGAGTGTACCTCCGTATAAATATACAATCTGTAATATATTTTCTGTTATTTATATTTCACTCTCCCGGCCTTCTGTCCAAATCCTCCAGCTCCCCGGGGTTCAGGGCCTGGACATAGCGCACCGCTTCCGGGTGGCGGGCTATGACGGTTTTGCCGCCCTGGTCTGGTTCCAGGGCGGAAAGCTCCGAGAAATATTTTCGGGGGAACAGACAGGGGTTTCCCTGCCGTTCACCATAGGACAAGACGTATATACCATCCGGCGCGGCGCGGAACGCCTCGGTGAGCCGCTCCACGCTTTGTCGGGTCAGCCAGGGCTGGTCGCAGACGCAAAAGAGTGCGCCCGTTGTGTCCTCCGGCAGGGCCTGCAATCCCAAACGGATGGTCAGGGCAATATCGTCCCGCTCGTCAGCATTTTTCACCACGGTGATATTTTCATGCTGCCGGGCCAGAGCCGCCACCCGGCTGTCCCCCGTCACCACAAAGGCCGGTATATCCAGGGGCAGGGCGCGAAAGGCCCGCTCCGCCATGGAAACGCCCTCCACCTGATACAGCAGCTTATCCGGCCCGAAGCGTTTGCCCCGGCCAGAGGCCAGCAGAATGGCAGCAATCACGGCAGAACCTTCTCCAGCAGCGTTATGTCCGGCGGCAGGCGGATAGGCTCCCCGGCGGCCTTCATGCCGTTGGCCGTGTCCTTGAGACCGTTTCCTGTGACGATGGAGACCACGGCGGCGTCCCTGGGAATTTTTCCCATCTTGCACAGCTTGATAAGCCCCGCCGTCCCGGCGGCCCCCGCAGGCTCCGCGAACACCCCGCAGGTGCGGCCCACCAGGGCCATGGCGTTCAGTATCTCCTGGTCGGAGACCTCCACCGTCAGGCCGTCCGATTCCCGAATGGCGGCAATGGCCTTGTCCGGGTTCCGGGGCACGCCCACGGCGATAGAATCGGCCAGGGTGTCCTCCTCCATCGGCTCCCAGGGGCGGCCCGTCTCCACTGCCCGGTTGATGGGGCAGGTCTTCTCTGCCTGGACGCTGATGAGTCGGGGCAACTTTGGGATAAATCCGGCGGCGTAAAGATCCCGGAAGCCCTTCCACACCCCCGCGATGGTGCAGCCGTCCCCCACGGACAGGGCCACATAATCCGGGGCCTGCCAGCCGAGCTGCTCCGCGATCTCCAGGGCCACGGTCTTTTTTCCCTCCATTAAATAGGGGTTTATTGCCGCATTGCGGTTATACCAGCCGTATTTCTCAATGGCGTCCCGGCTGAGGGCGAAGGTCTGCTCGTAGTTGCCCTGGACGGATATAACCGTGGCCCCAAAGATGAGAAGCTGGGTCAGCTTTCCCATCGGCGCGCGCTCCGGCACAAAGATATAGGATTTCAGCCCCGCCGCCGCAGCGCTCCCCGCCAGGGAGGACGCGGCGTTTCCCGTGGAGGAGCAGGCCACGGTGTCATACCCCGCCTCCACCGCCTTGGCCACCGCCAGGGCGGAGGCTCTGTCCTTCAGGCTGGCCGTGGGATTCTGGCCGTCGTCCTTTATCCACAAATGCGTTAGCCCCAGCGCCTCCCCCAGCCGAGGAGCGGAATACAGAGGCGTCCACCCCACCGCAAGGGGCGGCAGCACCGTGTCCGTCTTCACGGGCAGGAAGGGGCGATAGCGCCACATGGTATAGTCATCGCTTTGGGAGATTGCCTCCCGGCTGGTTGTGGAGCGAATATAATCATAGTCATACTCCACGTCTAATATCCCCCCGCAGTGGGGGCATATGGTGGCGTCCGCAGACGCTTTCTGCTCCTTTCCGCATGAAACACAGCGCAAACCGATTACGTTTCTCATGGTCTACTCCCCTTTCTATTCCAGCACGGCCCAAAGCGTGCCTTTTGTTTCGTATGTTTTTTATAACTTTATTATAAACCAGCGTGACCAGAATTGCTACATTTAACAAAAAAATATATTTTTCCCGGAATTGAAAAGTTTTATTTGAAAAAAGCACCAGAAAAGTATATTATTAATAAGTCTGAATACTTACTGATAGGAGTGGTTCAAAAATGGTTGAAAACCTGTTCTGGATTGGCTTCGTGGGTGCGGCAATCGCGCTCATCTTCGCCGCTCTGCAGAGAAACAAGGTCATGAAGTTCTCTGAGGGCAACGAGAAGATGGTCAAGCTTGCTTCCGCTATCCGCGAGGGCGCCAACGCTTACCTGAAGGCGCAGTACACCACTGTGGCCAAGGTATTCGCCGTTGTGTTCGTCATCCTGCTTATCATCGCCTTTGCCTCCAAGGGGCAGATGCTCTCCCGTGTGACGCCCTTCGCGTTCCTAACCGGCGGCATTTGGTCCATGCTGGCGGGCCTGATCGGCATGAAGATCGCCACCAACGCCAACGCCCGCACCGCCAACGCAGCCCAGGAGGGCCTGAATAAGGGCCTGAACGTGGCCTTCTCCTCCGGCACCGTCATGGGCTTCACCGTGGTGGGCCTGGGCTTGCTGGACATCACCCTCTGGTTCTTTGGCCTGAAATACATAGGCCACATGGACGCCACCACCATGGCCAACATCATGGTCATGAACGGCATGGGCGCTTCCTTTATGGCTCTGTTCGCCCGTGTGGGCGGCGGCATCTACACCAAGGCCGCTGACGTGGGCGCTGACCTGGTGGGCAAGGTGGAGGCCGGTATCCCTGAGGACGACCCCCGCAACCCCGCCACCATCGCCGACAACGTGGGCGACAACGTGGGCGACGTGGCCGGTATGGGCGCTGACCTGTACGAGAGCTATGTCGGCTCCATCCTGGCGACCTTCGCTCTGGGCGCAGTAGCCGGCTATAGCTGGTCTGGTATGCTCCTGCCCATTGCTCTGGCCGTCTGCGGCATCATCTGCTCCCTGATTGGCAGCTTCCTTGTTAAGACCAAGGAGGACGCCACCCAGCTCAGCCTGCTGAAGAGCCTGCGCACCGGCACCTACAGCGCCGCTATCCTGAGCGCTGTCCTGGCTGCGCCTCTGTGCTACTTCATCCTCGGCCCGGAAAATCATTGCTGGGGCATTTATATCGCCATTCTGTGCGGTCTGGCCGGCGGCACCGCCATCGGCTACTTCACCGAGTATTTCACCTCCGATAACTACAAGCCTACCCAGAACCTGGCCGCCGCTTCCGAGACCGGCTCCGCCACCATCATCATCGGCGGTATCTCCCTGGGTATGAAATCCACCCTGGCCTCCATCCTGATCGTGGGTGCGGCTGTCCTCATCAGCTACTTCGCCGCCGGCGGCTCCGCCACTATCGTAGACGAGAGCGGCCTGTTCACCGCCGCCTTCAACCAGGGCCTGTACGGCATCGGCATCGCCGGTGTTGGTATGTTGTCCACCCTGGGCATCACTCTCGCGACCGACGCTTACGGCCCCGTGGCCGACAACGCCGGCGGCATCGCCGAGATGGCCGGTCTGCCGGAGGAAGTCCGCGACCGCACCGACGCTCTGGACTCCCTTGGCAACACCACTGCCGCTACCGGCAAGGGCTTCGCCATCGGCTCCGCCTCTCTGACCGCTCTGGCCCTGCTGGTGTCCTACGTGAACATCGTGCAGACAAAGACGGATGTGGTGCTGAACTTCACCCTGACCAGCCCGACCGTTCTGGTGGGCCTGTTCATCGGCGCTATGCTGGTGTTCGTGTTCTCCGCTTTCACCATGAGCGCGGTGCAGACCGCAGCCCAGTCCATCGTGCAGGAGGTTCGCCGTCAGTTCCGGGAGATCGCCGGTATCATGGAATACAAGGCCGACCCCGACTACTCCACCTGCGTCTCCCTTTGCACCAAGGGCGCGCTGCATGAGATGGTAATTCCCGCGCTGCTGGCTATCATCGTTCCCATCGTCACCGGCCTGATTCTTGGGCCGACCGGCGTTGTTGGTCTGCTGGGCGGCGTGTCCGTCACCGGCTTCGCCATGGCGGTGTTTATGTCCAACGCCGGCGGCGCCTGGGACAACGCCAAGAAGTACATCGAGCGGGGCAATCACGGCGGCAAAGGCTCCGAGCAGCACAAGGCCGCCGTCGTGGGCGACACCGTGGGCGACCCCTTCAAGGACACCTCCGGCCCCAGCCTGAACATCCTCATCAAGCTGTGTTCCACCGTGTCCATCGTATTCTCCGGCCTGATCGTTGCCTTCAACGTTATTGGCCTGTTCTAATCACACCGCTGCCTCACCTGGGAAACCAGGTGAGGCGGTTTTAAACTCAGCGGAAAATACATTTTGATACCAAAACGCCAGCCGTCTTCGATGGCTGCATTTTTTACCAAACAAGTGAAAAAGGATGGAAATAGCAATGAATACAAAGCTTCTGCGTCACGGGGCGGCATTTCTGGCCGCCGTATTGCTGCTGCTGGCACTGTTCACTGCGTTTATCCCTCAGCAGGCTGCTGCGGCCTCCTCTCAGGCGGAGCTGTGGCAGACCATAGAAGACCAGTCAGAGACCTTTGACGGCGGCGACGGCACCGAGGCGTCTCCCTATGAAATCGCCACGGCGGATCAGCTTCGCCGCCTGGCCGACATCATAAACGCCCATAGCACCGCCCATTCCGCCACCGCCTATATCAACGCCTACTATATCCTGACCGCCGACATCGACCTGGGCGGGGAGGAAAATCCCTGGACGCCCATAGGCGACGGCTACCTGGACAGTGTCTATTCCTTTAACGGCAGCTTCGACGGGAACGGCCACGTCATCAGCGGCCTGTACATCAGCGTCGGGGAAGACGACGACACGGAGCTGACCCGCTTCGGCCTGTTCGGACAATGCTCTGGCACCATCTGCAACCTGACCCTGGCAGATTCCACCATAAATGTGGAAATCGCAGGCCGGGTGGGGGCCATTGCCGGTGAGCTTTCCGGCGGTACCATTGAAAACTGCACCGTGACAGACGACGTCACCGTCAGCGCCCTGTTCTATGCCGGCGGCATCACGGGCTACAGCGCCCTCTCCTCCTCTCTGATTCAGGACTGCTCCAGCGCAGCCGCCGTCACCGCCGTCTCCACGGCGGGCAACGGCAACGCCGGAGGCATCGTGGGCATCACCGCCGGTACGGTGTCCTCCTGCGTGAACCAGGGCGCTGTCACCAGCGGCAGCTACGCCGGAGGCATTGCCGGTCAGACCATGGGAAGCGTCCTGGAGGACTGCGAAAACCAGGGGGACATCACCGGCCAGGAGGCCGGGGGCATCACGGGTCTTGTAAACGCCCAGCAGACAAACGGCACAGAGACCGAGACCCTCATCCTCGGCTGCGTCAGCAGCGGCAGCGTTTCCGCCGCTGACACGGCGGGCGGCATTGCAGCCCAGCTCTCCCTCGCCTCCGGCCTTATCACCATCAGCGACTGTGAAAACACCGGCGTCGTTTCCGGCGGCAGCACTGCCGCGGCGGGGATTGCCGCCACCTTCATCGGGGGCAGCGGCGTCTGCAATCTGACCATAGAAGATTGCGAAAACATCGGGGACGTGACCGTTTCCGATGTGGAGGAATCCGGCGTGGCCGCCGGGATTCTTGCCTCCGCGACTCTCAGGGGCAGCGGGGCGCTCACCCTGACAGACTGCGCCAATACTGGCAGCATCACCGGCGGCACTCTCTATACCGGCGGCATTTTCGGGGTATACACCCCTACCGCTCTCAGCAATGCCGATGAAACCGTTGACATTATCTTTACGCAGTGCGTTAACGACGGCGACGTAACCGGGGGCGGCAACTATGGCATTGCAGGCATCGCTGGGTGCATAGACTCCACCGGCGTTGTCACCGACGAAGCCGCGCCCGCCGTGACGTTGACCTTTGACGGCTGCGCCAATACCGGGTATATCTATGCCACCGGCACAGCGCCGGTCATCGGCGGCATACTCGGTTATCTGAACCCCAGCTACTGCACCGCAGCCCTGACAGACTGCGTAAACTCCGGCAGCCTGGATCTGGCGGAGGTCGAAATCGAGGAGGATGACCAGTGGTTCGGCACCACGGTAGCCGTCGGCGGCCTGGTGGGCTTTATCGGGAACAAAACCTCCCGCATTGATCTGACCGACGACTGCGGCGTCACCGGCACCGACCCGGTCGTCACCTTCCAGGACTGCGTAAGCGAGGGTGAAATAACCTCCTATGACGACGGCAGAGACTTTTTAACCAGCGACCTGTACGGCGCCAGCGTCGTCCCGGTGGACGTGCTGGACTGATACCGGGTTCGCTTAACGATTTTCTCGACTGCCGAAAGCCCATAGCAGCGTTCGGCAGTCAAATCCTGTTTGTTTTAGATTTCTAGCAAATTATATACCTTATACATCAAATTCGATTTTTCAGAAAGGAACGGCTCCGGCCATTTTATATCTTTCGCAATGAAGCAAAAAACCATGATAAACGACTTGACGCGGGGGCCGCTGACAAGGCAGATTCTCCTGTACGCCGCTCCGCTGGCCCTGGCAAATCTTCTGCAAACCCTGTATAACCTGGTGGATCTGGCCGTGGTTGGCCGGGTGGTGGGCAGCGAGGGACTGAGCGCCGTCTCGATTTCCGGGCAAATCACCTTCCTGCTGTACGCCCTGGGCATCGGCCTGGGCAGCGGCTGTCAGATTTTCATATCCCAGCAGGTCGGCTCCGGGGACACGGAGGGTGTGCGCCGCACCATCGGCACCTCCCTGTCCTTCACCGTCATTTTGGCCGTGGTTGTCACAGCTCTGGGGCTGATATTCAAAAACCCCGTCCTGCGACTTTTAAACACCCCTGACGAGGCATGGACAGACGCCACGGAGTATATGTTCTGGTGCTGCCTGGGCATCCCCTTTACTTACGGCTACGGTACTCTTTGCTCCGTACTGCGTGGCATGGGCGATTCCACCCGGCCCATGTACATCATCGCGGCGGCTGCCATCACCAACATGATACTGGATTTGATTCTGGTCTGGGGCCTGGGTATGCGTGCCAAGGGCGCAGCCATCGCCACCTCTCTGGCCCAGCTCGTCAGCTTCCTGTTTGCGCTGATATATCTCTATAAGCACCGGGAGACCTTCGGCTTCGACTTCAAGCGGGAGAGCTTCCGCATCCACAAGCGAACCCTGCGGGTGGTCGTCAGCCTGGCCGCGCCGCTGGCCTTTCAGCAAATCGCCATTAACATCTCCATGATGTGTGTGAATTCCTGGGTCAACGTCTACGGCGTGGTGGCATCGGCAGTCAGCGGGGTTGGGAACAAGCTCTATTCCCTCTGCAACATCATCACAAATTCCATGCAAACAGCGGAGGCCACCTTCACCGGCCAGAATATCGCCGCCCGCAACACGGATCGGGTGAAGAAATCCCTGTTTGTGTCCACAGGCATCTGTATGATTTACTGGGTGGTGCTTTCCGCGCTTTGCCTGCTGTTTCCAAGAGTCGTGTTCGGCATCTTCTCCTCGGACGAGGCGGTGCTGGCCATGGCCCCGGATTATATGTTCATCCTGACGTGGATGTACCTGTCCTTTGCCCTGATGGCTCCGGTACTGGGTCTTATCAGCGGCGTGGGGAACGTGAAGCTAAATTTCGTCATTGCTCTGGCAGACGGCGTCGCAGCCCGCATCGGTCTGAGCCTTCTGCTGTCCGGCCCTGTGGGCCTTGGACTGTACGGCTACTGGTGGGGTAGCGCCCTGGCGGGCTTTGTATCCGTCATATTCGGCTGGATATACTTCGCCACAGGTCGCTGGAAAAACCGCCAGCTCTTGACCGCCGACGTATAAACACACCCGCCCGCGACAAAAGCCACCGGCACGAAGCATTTTCCGCTTCGTGCCGGTGGTGTCTTTTTATTGTTCGCGATACCGCTGCATCATTGACTTGAACAGCTCCGCTGTGGAGGGCGGGGTGTAGGTAATGGCGTTGGCCCCGGCGTCTATGGTCTTTTTAATCAGCTCGCCGGTGTTGCCGCCGCTGGCAATGATGGGAACGTCTGGAAAATCCTCCCGAATCTTCCGCACGATATTGGCGGTGTTGGGGCCGCCCGCCACGTTTAAAATGGACGCGCCGGAGGCCAGGCGCTGGGCCACATCCGTCTCCTCGCTCACCACGGTGATGATGGCCGGGATGTCCACCGCTTTGGCCACAGCCAGCAGATTCAAGTTCGTGATAGGCGCGTTCAGCACCACGCCCATGGCCCCCTGACACTCTACATCTCTCGCCAGCCCCACGGTGCGCATCCCCTTGGTGGTGCCGCCGCCCACGCCGCAGAACACCGGGATGTAAGAATAGCGCACCAGCGCCTCGCTAATGGCCTGCTGGGGCGTGAAGGGATAGACGGCAAACACCGCGTCCGCGTCGCAGTTGCGGATGATCGCCACGTCCGTGGTGAACACCAGGCTCTTGATATGGCGGCCATTAACCACAACGCCGCTGGCCCCATAGCACTCCTTCGGCATTTTCAGAATATGCCGGAGAGAGCTTTGGATAGTGGGGGTTATTTTGTCGTTGTCCACTTGCAGCTTCCTTTCCGAATTTTTTGACGATAGTATATCCGGAAAGTATGAACCCAAAATAAACTCGTCAGCGAAATTGCAGCGTCTTTCCCCTATATGCCATGGTTATTTCCTTCGGCTGTAGGGCGTCCCCTCCAGGGGGAGGCTGGCGCGGAAAAGGCCGTCCCGGTTCCAGTAGGCCAGGGCCGCCGCCGGAGCCGCCGGGATGGCGGCAATCTCCCCCACCCCCTTGGCCCCGCAGGCCAGGTCGGAGGGGTTTTTCTCTACGATAATGGTGGTGATCTCTGGGATCTGGTCGGCCCGGAGCAGACCCAGCGTCCCAAACTTCTCCTGCGGCTTGCCATCTATCAGGGTGAAGCGCTCCGTCAACGCCCAGCCCAGGCACATGACAACGCCGCCCTCTATCTGCCCCTCCAGAGCTGTGGGATTCACGGCACGGCCCACGTCATGGGCGGCCACCACCTGAGATATTTTCCCATCCTCCCCCAAAATCACTACCTCGGCGGCGTAGCCATAGGCGATATGGGAGACGGGGTTTGCCTTATCCGAGCCGATGGGGTCGGTCTCGCCCAGATACTCCCCCAGAAACTCCTGTCCCTCCAGCTCCGAAAGAGAGGCGTTTTCCAGGGCATCCCGCAATGCTGTCGCCGCCCGGCGGCAGGCCTCCCCGGTGAACAGCGTTTGGCGGGAGGCGGTGGTGTTCCCGGCGTCCGGGGAATCCGCCGTGTCCGGCGGACAATACCGCAGCAGGGTTCGGTTCAGGCCCGCCGTCTCCCCGGTGATTTGGGTCAGGACAGTACCCATCCCCTGGCCGATACAGGCGGCGCTGGAATGAATCTCCACCAGGCCGTTTCGTATGACGAGCCGCACCCGGCCAATGTCCGGGATGCCCACGCCCACGCCGCTGTTTTTCATGGCGCAGGCCACCCCCGCCTGGGGGTATTGGTCAAGATAGGGCTTCACCGCCTCCAGGCAGTCCGTCAGGGCGGTGTCCGGCCCCGCTGTCTGGCCGTTGGGCAGCGTGTCCCCAGGACGGACAGCGTTTTTATATCGTATCTCCCAGGGGCTGATGCCCACCAGCTTTGCAAGCTGATTGAGATTCATCTCCGTGGCGAAGCAGGACTGCGTCACGCCGAAGCCCCGGAACGCCCCGCAGGGCGGATTATTGGAATAGTAGGCCCGGCCCAGAATGTCCACGTCCTGATAGTTATACGGCCCGGCGGCATGGGTGCAGGCCCGCTGCAAAACCGGCCCGCCCAGGGAGGCGTAGGCCCCGGAATCCGTCAGCAGGACGGCCTTCATGGCGGTGAGCCTGCCCGTCTCGTCGCAGGCGGTGGTGAAGTCCATCTCCATGCCGTGACGCTTTGGGTGGATGAGGATGGACTCATCCCGCGTCAGCGTCACCTTCACCGGGCGCTTTGTGTGCCAGGCCAGCAGCGCCGCGTGGTGCTGAACGGACATATCCTCCTTGCCGCCGAAGCCGCCGCCCACCATTTTCGCCGTGACCCGCACCTTCTCCTGATCCAGTCCCAGCATTTGGGCGACCTCCTTCCGGGTCTGGTAAATGCCCTGATCCCCGCAAAACACCTGCACTCCGTCCTCCCAGGGCTGGGCCACGGCGCTCTCCGGTTCCAGGAAGGCGTGTTCCGTCTCCGGGGTGGAATAGTGGGTGGTGACAACATATTTTGACCTGGCGATAACCTCGTCCGCATGGCCCCGGACGACATGGGTCTCCGCGAAGCAGTTGGTCTCCTCCCCCATCTCCTGATGGACGATAATATTCCCCTTTTGGGCACTCTCCAGATCCAGCACGGCGGGGAGGGGTTCATATTCCACCTCCACCAACGTCTTAGCCTGGGCCAGAACCTCCGGCGTCTCGGCGCACACAAGGGCCACCGCGTCTCCCCGGAAGTGGGTGATCTCCCCCACGGGAATCATCACGTCATAATCCTGCTTCAAATGGCCTATCTTATTCGTCCCCGGCACGTCCTCCGCCGTCAGGACGCACAGAACCCCCTCCAGGGCCAGGGCCTTCTCCGTGTGAACTGCAAGCACCCGCGCCCTGGGATACTCGCTGCGGACGGCGGAGCCATAGACCATGCCGTCCAGGTACACGTCCCCGGCGTATTCCGCCCGACCGATGGCCTTTTCCGGGGCATCCACCCGCAGCATCCGCTCTCCCAGCAGGGCGGCGGCCTCATCCCGCGGCACAGGCTGGCCGGAGGCCAGCAGCTTTCCGGCAAGCAATATGGCGTCCACAATCTTTACATAGCCGGTGCAGCGGCACAGGTTCCCCCGAACGGCTCTGGCCGCCTCCTGGCGGGTGGGGGCCTTGTTTTCATCCAGCAGCGCCTTCGCCGCCATCACCATGCCCGGCGTGCAATAGCCGCACTGGACGGCCCCGCAATGGGAAAATGCGTAGGCGAAAACTTCCCGCTCGTAAGGGAAAAGCCCCTCGCAGGTGGTTATATTTTTGCCGCTGGCCTTGGCGGTGGTCAGCACACAGGCCCGCACAGGGCGACCGTCCGCCAGGATGGTACAGGCGCCGCATACTCCCTGGCTGCACCCGTCCTTGACGGAGGTGAGATGAAGCTCGTCCCGCAGATAGGGAAGCAGCTTCATTTCCCGCTCCGTCTGGACGGGGACGCCGTTGACGGTAAAAGCGTACATGGCCCCTCGGCCCTTATTTCACAACTACGCCGATGGCCTCGATCTCCAGAGGCATATTCTTCGGCAGCTTCGCCGCCTGAACGCAGGAGCGGGCGGGCTGCACTTCGCCGTTGAAGTACCGGGCATAGACCTCGTTCACCCTGGCAAAATCCTCCATATCCCGCAGGAACACGGTGGTTTTTACAACGTGCTGCAAATCGCTGCCCCCGGCCTCCAGCACGGCCTTGACGTTCAGGATGCTCTGCTCCGCCTGGGCCTCGATGCCCTCCGGCAGATTACCAGCCGCGTCCGTGGGTATTTGCCCGGAGACAAACACCAGATTTTCCACCTTCACGCCCGCAGAATAGGGGCCCAGCGCCGGGGTCGCACCCGTCAGTTTTTCCATGATGAAACACTCCTTCGTGTAAAATTGGTTCACACCGACAGCTTACCACAGGGCCGGGTGGTTGTCAATTTAATCCTCGTTTGTGTCCACATCCATGTATGTGGACAGCGACTGCCCGGCCTCCTGGGCCTGCTGATACAGATCGTAGTAGTCGTACTCGATAACGCCCTCCAGCTTTTCTGGGATGTACAGGGTGCCTTTGCTATACCAGAGCATATAGCCGCCGGTGATGTCCGCGTCATACAGTCCCACAATCTGACGCTGAATGGCCAGGCTATCATATTCGTAATTATAGTCGTCCCAAGTTTGAATCCATGTGCGGACGATTGCAGGGCTGGAACATTCATTCTGCCGCAGAGCAACTCTCTCGGCCCAATCGTTCAACGTCTCATAGGGATGTTTATAGGGAACGTAATAGCCCCCGGAGGTGTAATAGGAGCTGAAATGATCGGGATATGGCATCCCGCATATCACATCCACCACCGTGCTGATGGCCGGCCAATATTGGCCATAGGGAGCTACATAAGTGTTGGAGGTTTCTCCAAATACGTCCACTGCCACGTATACTCCATGCTCATGCAGAAGATCCGTCATATAGGTCAAAAAGCGCTGCACTGCCTGGGCCTTGGATTCACCATAAGTGTTTTTCAGGTCTACGGTTTTATCTTCTTCATAGTTAATGATATAGTCAGGAAAACGTACATAGTCGAGTTGTATCTCATCAAAGCCATAGGTATCTGCCACCTCAATCGCCAGGGATGCTTTCAACTCCCACACCTCCCGGCAGTACACACTGGGCCAGTAGGATCCGTTAAGTTCCATAGGATCTCCGTTCAAATCCGAAATAGCCCATTCAGGGTATGCCTGAGCCAGCACCTCATCTCTAAAGCAGGATATACGGGCGATGCAGTAATATCCGGCATCTTGGGCCATTTGCACCGCCTCTGCAAATTCCTCAGCAGTATTATTGCATGAATAACTGTCCAAAATGCCATAGCTTTCCAGCACCTCAGACGGATAGGCCGCTATTCCGTCGTCAAACACGGTAAAGACAAAGGCGTTGATTTCCGTCCCTTCTGCTTCTTCCAAACAGGCTTCCATCTTCTCAGGATTTATATCCTCGGCAATGATATACATAGCATAGACGCTCTCCGGCATCTCGTTGCCCTCATCGGCGAAATCCCCCTTCTCGTGGGGCCAGTAGTCCAGATCCGCCGCATCTCCCCCTCCATAGCTGTCCCCACGGGAGACATGGGACGCATAAACATTGGAATCATTTGTCCAGTTTTCCATGCTCTCCGCATAGGTGGACACCACATAGTCCGCCTTGATCCAGCCCATTTCCGATCCCACCATCACCTCGTACATATGCACGGTGCCATCTTCACAGAAATAGTCATATCCCATCACCTGAAGCATATCACCTTTTCCCACCAGGCTCCCGGTTTCCACTCCATCAGGTTCCGTCAAAAGCGTCACCGGCGTGCGGACATAGACAATGCTCTCCTGAAGCAGGTCGGAGCGGTCGTCTGTGATGTACTCGCAGAGGATATAGCCGTACTGTCCATTATAAAAGATGTGATAGTATTCCTCCCCCGTCTCCGAAACAAAGGGCGTCCAGCTCTCTATCTCCACATAAGCGCCGCGGCCGCACTGGTATGCCTCCGCAAGGCCGTCGTTATAAACTGTGGTCGTCAGCGTATCATCCTCCGCCAGCACATAGCCATACACAGAATCCGTCCAGCCGGAGCTTTCAGCCATCACATCTTCCTCCTCGGAGGCGGAACGGCTGAAATCCATAAACAGCGTGCTGCTGACGGCAAAGACAACGATCAGCACCGCCACCAGTCCCAGCTTCTGCCAGGGCCGCAGGCGGTATCTCCTTCTTTTCTTTTTTTTGCCATCGTGGGACATAATATCGCTCCTTCGGGGGGATGATTCCCATAAAAAATACCACAAATGGCAAAAAAAATCAAGCATAGTGGGGAATGAGAGGCAGTTTCATGGCCTTCTGTACAATACGATCCCCTTGCAGTTGCCTTTTTCGGCAATATATGGTATAACACACTGGAGCTTGTTAAGGAAAGGATGACTCACATGACAGACCTGGAGCGTGCGCGGCACGCTTTTTACAGCACCACCTTCGCCACAGAGGTCACGGGCTGCGTCATCGATGCGGTGGGCGACGGCTATGCCCGCTGCTCCATGGCCCTGACTCCGGCGCACAAAAACAGCCTGGGCGTTCCCATGGGCGGGGCGGTATTCACCCTGGCGGACTTCGCCTTTGGGGTGGCCTCCAACTTTGACCGGGACGTTTTCGTCTCCTCCGCCGCGGAAATACACTTCCTCACCGCCTCCCAGGGCAAAATTCTGACCGCCGAGGCCAGGGAGATCCGCACAGGCCGCCAGACCTGTCTTTTCGCCGTCACCGTCACCGACGATCTGGGAAGTCAGGTGGCCTATGTCACCGTGACCGGCATGAAGGTCGGCGAGCGGAAAAAGAAATAAGTTTACATAATAAACCCCCAATTCCCCGGACACGACTCTCGCCCGTCCGGGGAATCGGGGGTTTTTCATTTAGGACGCCGCCCGCGCTATATTTGCTCCTTCCCGGCACATATCCAAAAACAGCTTATGCACGGTCAGATCCCCGTCCAGTTCGGGGTGGAAGGCGGTAACGAGCTGATTGCCCTGCCGGGCGGCTACCACACGCCCGTCTATTGCAGCCAGGGCGCGGGCCTTTGGCCCCACCGCGCCGATATAGGGGGCGCGGATGAAGGTCATGGGGATGGGCTGGCCGTCAAAGGGGCTGAAGGCGTGGAAGCTCCCCAACTGACGGCCATAGGCGTTTCGCACCGCTTGGATGTCCATGGTGCCGAAGCACGGCTCGCCGCCCTCGACCCGCTCCGCCAGGAGTATCAGCCCCGCGCAGGTGCCGAACACCGGCAGTCCCCCGGCAATCCGGGCGCGCAGGGGTTCAAACAGCCCCAACTGCCGCAGCAGCTTTCCCATAACGGTACTCTCCCCGCCGGGGAGGATCAGCCCGTCCATGGGCCGTTCCAGGGCGGCCCGGTTTCGTATCTCAAAGTGGCTTACCCCCAGGCGTTCCAGCATGGCGGCGTGTTCCACAAAGGCCCCCTGGAGGGCCAGGATGCCGATGTCCATGTCAGACGCCCCGCTCTTCCATGATCAGGTTTATCTCCTCCTGGTTGATGCCCACCATGGCCTGACCCAGACCGGCGGAAACCTCCGCGATGAGCTTTGCGTCCGTATAATTGGTAACAGCCTGCACGATGGCCGCCGCCCGGCGAGCCGGGTCGCCGGATTTGAATATGCCGGAGCCGACAAAAACGCCCTCCGCCCCCAACTGCATCATCAGGGCCGCGTCCGCCGGGGTGGCGATGCCGCCGGCGGCGAAATTCACCACGGGAAGTTTCCCGTTTTCGTGGACGTATTCCACCAGGGACAGAGGGGCCTGAAGCTCCTTGGCGGCCTCGGCCAGCTCGTCAGGCCGCAGGCTCTGCACCCGGCGGATCTCTGCGTTCATGGCCCGCATATGGCGCACAGCCTGCACCACGTCGCCGGTACCCGGCTCTCCCTTGGTGCGGATCATGGCCGCGCCCTCGGCAATGCGCCGCAGGGCCTCCCCCAGATTCCGCGCCCCGCATACGAAGGGAACCTTAAACTGGGTCTTTTGAATATGGTATACATCATCCGCCGGGGACAGCACCTCACTCTCGTCGATGTAGTCTATTTCCAGAGCCTCCAGCACCTGGGCCTCCGCGAAATGTCCGATGCGGCATTTTGCCATCACGGGGATGGACACCGCCTCCTGGATGCTGCGTATCAGGGCCGGGTCGCTCATCCGGGCTACGCCACCAGCGGCGCGGATGTCCGCCGGGATGCGCTCCAGCGCCATCACCGCGCAGGCCCCCGCCTCCTGGGCGATCTGCGCCTGCTCCGGGGTGGTGACGTCCATAATCACCCCGCCCTTGAGCATTTGCGCCAGCTCCTTGTTCAGCTCATATCTGGTCTTCTCCATAGGTCATATCTCCCTTGACTGATTTGATGGATTTTATTATACGCCATTCTGATTATATTAAAATAGTCAATTCAGATATTTTTTATGGGGTCAGATTTTAGCAAAAAACAGCGCAGCCCCGGCGGACAAGTCCGCCAAGGCTGCGCGGTCTATATTGAATGTCAGTTTCCTTCCAAAACCTCATTTATCAGTTCCACGGCGGCGGCGACGGAGTCGTCGTCGGGAATCATGCGATAGACGTTAGTGCTGCCCATGGAGTAGACGGTGCCGGTGCTGTCCGAGCCGGTGACGGAGGTGCTGTCCACCGTCCAGCTTCCACCATTGGATAGCTGCCACTGCACCAGGGAGGAGATCTCCCTCTGGGTCATATTGGTGGCCAGTGCGCCGGAGGCGGCATTCATCACGTCCATATAGTTGGTCAGGATGGCGGAAGAGGTAGCCTTGTCAATGACGGCCTCGATCAGCGCCATCTGGTTCGCGCCCCGCTGCCGGTCGCCGGAGGTGAAGGCATACCGCTCCCGGACGAAGGCCAGCGCCTTGGCGCCGTCCACATCGTTATAGCCGACGGTGAAGGTATATCCTCCATGGGAGCTGGTGAAGGCGTATTCGGAATATACGCTCACGCCGCCCAGGGCGTCAATAATCTCCTCAAAGCCGGTGAAATTCATGCGGACATAATACTGGATAGAAATATCATATAGATCCTCCAGGGCCTGCATGGACACATCCACGCCATAAATACCCGCATGGGTCAGCTTGTCCTTGGAGCCGCCGGTGAAGGCCAGGGTGACATAGTAGTCTCTCGGCGTATTCACAAGCAGGATGCGATGGGTGCTGGGGTTCACCACCGCCAGAATATTCACATCGCTGCGCCCGGTGCTGGCCAGGGTGCCGGAGGTGTCGTTGCCGCTGATATAGACGATGAAGGGATCCTCGCTGATGCTATATACGCCGTCGCTGCCCGTGTAGGCCTCGGTGCCGTCCTCTGTGGTAGTGGCAGAGCCGGAAACAACCCGCTCGATGGTGCGCTCGATGGTATATTCATAAATGACCTTCGTCTCATCGGAGAACTGGCCCAGCTCCTCGGAAATATCTCCATCTTCGCTGGCCTCTGACAGGACGGAAAGATAGGAGGTGTTCATTACAATGGCCTGCACATCTCCATCCAGCAGAGCGCTGGCCAGATCCACCACGCTTTCATATTCCACCGCGGTCAGGGACACGCCCTGTTCCGCCACAATGTCATTCAGGCACTCGTCCGTATTATCCCTGTCCAGAGAGGACAGGATACCGAAGGTATAGCCCGCTGCGTCCGTGATAGATTCCGCCTGGTCATCCGCCTGAACGTACGCCGCGATGCTGTAATACTGCACGCTTACGTCCGTCACGCTCCCCAGGGTAGACAGCGCCTTGGACACATATATCAATCCCACGATCATCATCACAATCAGGATGCTGACGACGACCTTGGAGCCGATGGCGCGGGCGTGGCGGAATTGAAGGGCCAGAAGGCAGACGCTCAGCGCCGCCAATATAAGCCACACAAGGTTGCGGTATTTATTGGGCAGCATACCCAATCGCCCAAGCTGAATACAGAACACCGCAGCCACAACAATGAGGATAACCGAAAGGACGATGCCGACCGTTTGCCACGGGCGCATATTGGGGCCACGACCACGGCCCCTCCGCTGGGGAGGACGGCCTCCGCCCTGGGGCGGGCGTCTCTGCTGTGAGGAACGGCTGCCCTGCTGAGCGCTTCGGCTGGCAGGCTTTGAGGCGCGGCTGCCGGATGACGCGCTGCGATTGGCGGACTGTGAGGCGCGGCTGCCCTGTTGTGAGGCTCTCCCCTGCTGGGAAGTCCGGCTTCCCGACTGGCTGGACGAACGGGACGCTGTACTGCTGCTGGCCGCTGGACGACGAGCCGTAGACCGAGGCTGCTGCCGCTGGTATCGGCTGTCCTGTATATCTTCGTCCTCCGACGGCCTGAGATGCCTTCCGCTCTGACCGCTCGATTCATATCGACTCATAGTTTATCCTCCGCAATTTTCTTTTTAAACACACATATGAAAAATATTATACGCAAATTGCAAGTGCAAGTTGGACACTCGGTAGAATGAATTTATGA
>JAJQCH010000032.1 GCA_021202795.1 Oscillospiraceae bacterium | reverse complement strand
ATCACTATGGATTTTCTTTTTCAAGTGTCCATCTTCATTATGCAATCAACCATACATTTTATTATATTGTAATTATAGCGAACAAGGGCGGGGAAAACAATACATTTTTTTGTTCATGGTTTACAATTTTGTTGTTTTACAAAAGAGAAAAATTTCTTTATAATGAATTAGACATTCGTTAGACAATAAACCACCAAACACAAAAATCCAAGACCTGAAAGGACGGAACAACACAATGAAAAAGATGACCCGTTTGATGGCGCTGGTTCTGTGCCTGGTTCTGTGCGTGGGCCTGCTGGCTGGATGCAGCAGCTCTTCCACGGATGAAACCACCACCGACGCTACAGACACCACCGACACCGGCGACACCGCCGCCGCTGAAACGGCGGACGACGGCAGCGCCAAGACCTTTATCTTCGGCACGGATACGAACTGCACCACGTTTGACCCGGCCGCTGACCTGCAGAACAACTCCGGCGGCGCCGTGGCTGCGGCCATTATCGAGCCTCTGTGGAGCATCGGCACCGACGGCAGCGTGGAGCTGAGGCTGGCGGAGAGCTATGAATGGACAGACGACCTGGAGCTGACCGTGACCATCCATTCCGGCATCACCTTCTCCAATGGCAACGCCCTGACCTCCGACGACGTGCTTTATACCCTGGAGCATCTGCGGGATACCAGCCGCACCTCCTCCATGGTGGCCACCATCGACTATGACGCCACCTACTGCCCGGACGACTACACCATCGTGATCGTCCTGACCGAGTATGACGCCTCTCTGTTCGACACTCTGGGCAACGCCTCCAACGGCATCCTTGACCGGGAGACCTGTGAGGCCGACCCCGACTTCACCTGGCTTATCGGCACCGGCCCCTACAAGCTGCAAGGCGATGGCGACAGCGACCGCTCCGGCTGGACGGAGTCTGTGCAGTACACCCTGGTTCGCAACGAGGACTACTGGGGCGACGCTCCTTACTATGACGAGGTCATCATCAAGTTCTATGCCGAGGAATCCACCCGCTATGCCGACCTGCAGGCCGGAAACCTTGACGCGGCCTATCTGACCGAGGCCACCTACATCAACTCTGTTGACGCCGGCTCCGTGGCGGGCGTGAACCTGGTGAAGCAGGCGGCCCAGGGTGTGCAGGGCCTATCCCTCCATTCTGAGATCATCTCCTCCGAGTCCTCCGGCGAGGTAACAACGGAAGACTATGAAAGCCCCCTGCTGGACATTAACGTCCGCATGGCCGTGGCTCACGCCCTGGATGTGGAAACCATCGTAGAGGCGCTGGGCGAGGGTACCTATGACGTGGCCACCTCCGTTCTCGGCGAGGACAACTGGGCCTATCTGGACGTGGGTACCTATGAGTACGACCCCGAATACGCCGCCGAGTGCCTGGCTGCTGCCGGCTACTCCGTGGATAACCCCCTGACCCTGACTCTGGTGGCTGAGAACACCGCCTTCAACACCGCCCTGGCGGAGGCCTGCCAGGCATATCTCGCAGTGATCGGCATTAACCTTGACCTGTCCGGCATGGGCGATTTTGCCACCATTCTTCCCAACCTGCTCTCCAACGGCATGGACGTGTGCATCGGCACGCCGTCTAACGGCTCCGGCACCGACCCCGCTTCTCTGCTGCAGCAGTTCGGCCCGTCCTCCGATAACGGCCTGATGCGCGTGGTGGACGGCACCCTGGTTGACCTGTTCAACAGCGGCTCCTCCAGTCGAGATACCGAAGAGCGTGTTTCCATCTATGCCGAGTTCCAGCAGGAGCTGCATGACCAGTACCGCTTCATTCCTCTCTACACCGAGACCAAGAGCTATGGTGTGATGAGCGAGCATACCAGCTTCGCGGACGCCCTGAACGTCACCAATATGCTGGATGTTACCCTGCTGACCGACTAATCGGCGGAAAACAAACCGACCAAATTTAAATAATCAAAGCTCAGGGCGGCGGCAGACGCTATGCCGCCGCCCGTTTTTAGTTTTTATCACTTAGCAAGGGGGAACGCTTATGTTTCGATATATTATCCGGCGTTTGCTTCTCATAATTCCAGTGCTTCTTGGAGCGATCGTGGTAATTTTTACTATCAACTATTTCAGCACCACCGACCCGGCCATGATAAAGCTGGGGATGCAGGCGAATGATCCTGTGAAGCTCGCGGCCATGCGGGAGTCCATGGGCCTGAACCGGCCCTATATCGTGCAGCTTGGCAGCTATTTATGGGGTCTGCTCCACGGAGATCTGGGGGAGTCCTACATATATTCCGGCCAGACGGTGGCGAGCCTTATCGGGGCGCGTATTCCAAACACGCTGAAGATAAGCCTGGGCGCTATCGTGCTTTCCACTGGCCTTGGGATCCCTCTGGGCCTCGCGGCGGCGCTGCATCAGAATACGCCCGTTGATTACCTCACGTCTATTTTCGCCATCTTCCTGAACGCCGTTCCCGGCTTCCTGGTGGGTGTTGTGCTGATGATGGTATTCGCCGTACAGCTTGGCTGGTTCCCCGTGTCCGGCGGCGGGAGCTTCTCTCATTATGTGCTGCCGGTCATTGCGGCGGCAGTGGGGCCGGTGTCACAAAACGCCCGTATGACCCGATCGTCGGTGCTGGAGGTCATACGGCAGGACTATGTCCGAACGGCGCGGTCTAAGGGTATTTCGGAGCGGGCCGTCACCACAAAGCACGTGCTGAAAAACGCCCTGATTCCCATCGTAACCATGATCGGCAACGGCCTTGGCTCCGCTATGGCCGGCTCCATTCTGGTGGAGATGATCTTCAACATCCCCGGCATGGGTATGCTGATAAACTCTTCCATCAGCAGCAAGGACTTCATCACCGTCCAGGGCTGCGTTCTGGTGTGCGCTGTGGTGGTGTCCCTTATGAACCTTCTGACTGACCTGGTATATGCGGCCATTGATCCCCGCATCAAGGCCCAGTATGCGGCGAGCAGCAAGAAGAGAGTAAAGAAAACCGTGTCCCCGGCGACGCCAGCGGAGGTATGAGAAATGGATATGGATGTAAAAGAGAAAATACCGCCCGCGGAAGAGGAGCTGGTGGAAAAAATTCCGAAGAAAAGAAGCTACTTCGGCGAGATCTGGCACAGGCTGAGGAAAAACCCCGTAGCGATGGTTTGCCTGGTGTTTCTGGCCGTTCTCATCCTGGCAGTGGTGTTTGCCAACTTCATCGCCCCCTATGATTATGCGGAGGCGGATCTGTCCCTTCGGTTCGCCTTGCCCAGCGCGGAGCATATCATGGGCTGCGACGAGCAGGGGCGGGATCTGTTCTCCCGGCTTCTGTATGGCGGCAGGTACTCCCTGATGGTGGCGCTGATCGCCGTGGCCATTGGCATTGTGGTGGGCATGGTGGTAGGCGCACTGTGCGGCTTCTTTGGCGGGGGACTTGACAGCGTGCTTATGCGTGTGATGGATGTGATTATGGCCATACCAGGTCTGATGCTGGCTATATGCGTGTCGGTGGCGCTGGGTTCCGGCGTCTTCAACACGGCCCTGGCCATCGCCGTGGGAACCATACCGATTATCGCCCGACAGCTTCGCGGCTCCACGCTGCTGATTCGCAGCCAGGAATATATCGAGGCCGCCCAGTCCTTCGGAGAGGGCTACTTCCGCATCATCATGCGCCATGTTATCCCTAACACCCTGGCGCCCATCATCGTGCAGGCGTCCCTTTATCTGGGCGGTTCCATCATGGCCATCGCGGGCCTTTCCTTCCTGGGACTGGGCGTGCAGCCGCCTACGCCGGAATGGGGCAACATCCTCAATACCGGCCTGGACTACATTTATCAGTTCAGCACCCGCTGGCACGTTATCGTGTTCCCGGCCATGTTCATCATCCTGACCATGCTGGCCTTTAACCTTCTGGGCGACGGCCTGCGGGATGCCATGGATCCCCGGATGAGAAAGTGAGGCAGCTATGAGCTTACTTGATATTCAAGATCTGTCGATCCATTTTATAACAGAAAACGGAGCGGTCAAAGCGGTCAACGGCATTTCCCTCCACGTGGACGAGGGACGTACCCTGGGCCTTGTGGGGGAGACCGGCGCAGGCAAGACCACTACGGCCCTGGGCATTTTGCGCCTGGTGCCGGAGCCAGGCAAAATTCTCTCCGGCTCCATCACCTATAAGGGCGAGGACATCCTGACCATGTCGGAAAAGGAGGTGCAGGATCTTCGGGGTAACGAAATTTCCATGATTTTCCAGGATCCCATGACGGCCCTGAACCCAGTGATGACCGTGGGCGATCAGATCGCGGAGGTCATTACGCGCCACCAGCATTGCAGCAGTGTGGAATGTCAGCAGCGGATGCTGGAGATATTGGACAAGGTGGGTATCAGCAGCGATCGCGCAAAGGACTATCCGCACCAGTTCTCCGGCGGCATGAAGCAGCGCATCGTGATCGCCATCGCCCTGGCCTGTAACCCGAAGCTTCTGCTGGCGGACGAACCAACCACCGCCCTGGACGTGACCATTCAGGCTCAGGTACTGCGGATGATCAACGACCTCAAAAAGGAGTTGGGTACTGCCATGCTTCTCATTACCCACGACCTTGGTATTGTGGCGGAGAGCTGCGACGATGTGGCCATCATGTATGCCGGTAACATCGTTGAATACGGATCAGTGGAGGCGGTATTCGATCACACGGCCCATCCCTATACCGTGGGTTTGTTCGGTTCCCTGCCCCGCCTGGATGTGGATGTGGAGTTTCTCTCTCCCATTCCGGGGCTTATGCCTGACCCGATCAATCTGCCGTCCGGCTGCCCCTTCCATCCCCGCTGCAAGCTGGCAACGAGAGAGTGTATGGAGGCCATGCCGGAGGCGCAGGAGCTGGCGCCGGATCATATCGTGCGCTGCCACCATGCCCGGCAGGCGTCTGATCCTGGCACTGTTTTGGGAGACCCGGCTATACGCCGCCCCCCACTGTGGACGCAGCACTGAAGGATGAGGAGGCTGGACAATAATGGAACATCTGCTGGAAGCGAAGGAACTTTCCAAATACTATACCACGCCCAACGGCCCGCTTCATGCTGTGGAGCAGGTGTCCTTCACCGTGGATGAAAAAACCACCCTTGGCGTGGTGGGGGAATCCGGCTGCGGCAAATCCACCCTGGGAAGAGTGCTGGTGGGCCTGCTGGACGCCACCGGCGGCGATTTCTTCTTCGAGGGGGAGAACGTCACCCACCCGGATAAGAAAAAACGCAAGGAGCTTCGCCGGAAGATGCAGATCATCTTCCAGGATCCCTACTCCTCCCTTGACCCCCGTATGTGCGTGTCCGACCTGATCGCGGAACCCCTCAAGGCGCTGAAGCTGGCGCGGGGCGCAACGCTTGAAAAGAAGGTGCAGGAGCTGATGGACACCGTGGGGCTGGCGCGGCGATTCGCCTATTCCTATCCCCACGAGCTGGACGGCGGACGCCGCCAGCGCATCGGCATTGCCCGCGCCCTGAGCGTGGATCCCAAATTCATCGTCTGCGACGAGCCGGTTTCCGCCCTGGACGTGTCCATCCAGGCCCAGGTGTTGAACCTTTTGAAGGAGCTGCAAATCGAAAAGGGCCTGACCTATGTGTTCATTACCCACAACCTCTCCGTTGTGAAGCACATCAGCCATGACATCCTGGTGATGTACTGCGGCTGCATGGTGGAGAAATGCCCCTCCAAGGAGCTGTTCGCCCAGCCCCTGCACCCCTATACGAAGGGACTGCTGGCGGCTATCCCCATCCCCTCCCTCCATGTGAAGAAGCCGGACATCGTCCTCTCAGGCGAGGTGACAAGCCCGGTCAACCCCAAGCCAGGCTGCCGCTTCGCGGCCCGGTGTCCCTATGTCAGCGACCTTTGCAAACAGGAAATGCCCAAGCCCCAGGAGCTGGCCCCCGGCCATTTTGTGGCCTGCCACCGTGCAAAGGAGATTAACTCGCTTTGAAAATGAACAAGTGGTACTTCCAGGGATGGGAGAAGCGCAAAGACCCAAACGGAAAAACAGAGTTTGTCTATGTGGGGGAGTATTATACCCTCCCCCACGGACTGAAGCAGGCAAAGCTGGTAACGGGTCTGCTGACTGGTGGTGCGGTGATTTTCTATGTGCTGATAGCGTTTTTCCCTTCGGCGGGAGGAATGTGGCGGCCCTCCGCCCCGGCGCAACTCGTGGAGCTTGTACCCCTGGTGTATCTTTGCATCGGACTGGTGAATCTGTTGCTTCAGAAGGAGGAACGGCTGACCTATCGGGCCTGGTACAGCGCCTGTCGACGGATGAAAATCGCGAGCCTGTGGGCTGTTGTGCTGGCCGGAATCATGGCGGCGGTGGAGCTGGTGTATATCATTGGCTTCAGCGGCGGCGTCGGATTGGGGGAGGAGCTGTTGTATTTGCTGCGGCAGCTTGTGTGCCTGGGCCTTCTGACGGCCCTGCGGGCATATATTAAGAAAAATCCATGCAGTCAGTCTTCGTGATGTGAAAAGATGGAATCGAGAAAGGAGCAATCCATATCAATTATGTATGAACGCCTTTTGGCGCCGCTGAAAATCGGCGGCATAACGGTGAAGAACCGAATGTTCTCCTCGCCGACGTCCCTGGCAGAGCTGGGGCCGGAGGAGCATTATTCCAAAGAGAATATAGAATATTATAAGTTGCGCGCCCTGGGCGGCGCGGCGGTAGTGCCGGTGGGGGACGTTATCGTAGACCTGGACACAGGCCGCAGCCATCCGCAGCAGGTGGGTATAAACGATCCCTCCGCGGCCCCCTACCTGTGTGCGATGGCGGACGCCATCCACGCCGGAGGCGCGATGGCCTCGGTGGAGATCGACCACGGCGGCGCGCTGTGCGATCCGGCGTTTATCGGCGGCAAGTGCGCCTTCGGCCCCTCCGGGTATATCGACCCATGGGGGGACGAGGTCAAGGAGATGACCGAGGAGCAGATGTACTGGGTGGCGGACAAGTTCGCCGAGGGCGCGAGAAATGCCCGGGACTTCGGCTTCGATATGGTCATGCTGCACGGAGGCCACGGGTGGCTGCTCCACCAGTTTATCAGCCCCGTCACCAACCATCGGACGGACAAGTGGGGCGGCAGCCTGGAAAACCGTATGCGGTTCCCTCTGCTGGTGATTGAAAAGGTGCGGGCCGCCGTAGGACGGCAGTTCCCCATCGAGATTCGTATGTCCGGCACGGAGTATATCGAGGGGGGCTACGGCCCGGAAGAGGGCGTGGAGATCGCCAAAATGCTGGACGGGAAGGTGGATTTGATTCACGTCTCCGCCGGCACGCAGCAGGAGGAGTATTCCGCCGTGCTGATGCACCCCGGCGCGTTCCAGAAGGATATGTTCAACGGCTACCTCGCGGCAGAGATCAAAAAGCACGTCAAGACCCCGGTGCTGACCGTGGGGGCCTTCAATATGCCGGAGGACATGGAGAAATTCCTGGAGGATACCGGCGTGGACGCCATCGCCATGGGGCGGGCGCTGATCGCCGACCCCTTCCTGCCGAGGAAGGTCATGGAGGGAAAGCCGGAGGAGATCACCCCCTGCATCCGCTGCACGGAGTGCCAGAGCGGGATGATGAAAAACCGTGTCATGCGCTGCTCGGTGAACCCCTATATCGGGCGAGAGTGCGAGGTGTTCCACCCACTGCCCACCTATGTACACAAGAAGATACTCATCGCCGGGGGCGGCCCTGCGGGGATGGAGGCCGCGCTGCTGGGCGTGGAGCGGGGCCATCAGGTGGTGCTGTGCGAGGTGAGCGACCGGCTGGGTGCGCTGCGCTTCGCGGACAACGACACCTGGTTCAAGGAACCCATGCGCCGGTACCGTGACAGCCAGGTGGAAAAGGTCATGCGCTGTGGGGCGGAGGTGCGGCTGAACACCCCGGTCACGAAGGAAATCGTGGACGAGGTGAAGCCGGACGTGCTGATTGCCGCCGTGGGCGGCGAGCCCTTCGGCGTGCCGGTACCCGGCGCGGACGGAGAGAATGTGATATTCGGAGCCTATATCACCCCGCAGACGGAGATTGGAAAATCCGTGGTGATTATCGGCGGCGGGTTCATCGGCTGCGAGGAGGCGGTGGATCTGGCAAGCAAGGGCCACGACGTGGTCATTCTGGAGATGATAGACACCCTGGCGGCCAACGCCGCACGGATGCACCGCATTGGCCTGATGCACGAGATTGAGATAAGGGAAAACATCACCCAGGCCACGGGGATGCGCTGCACGAAGATAGACGAAAAGGGCGTCTACGCCCTGGACAAAGACGGGAAGGAAGTCTTCTTCCCCTGCGACACGGTGGTCATGGCCTCCGGGATGCGCTCCCGCAGCGCGGAGGTGGAGGCATTGCGACCTCTCGTGAAGGAATTTTACGTCATTGGCGACGCCCGGAAGGCCGCGAAAATCATGAACGGCACCCGGGACGCCTACGACGCCATTGTGACGCTTGGATACAGATAACAGGAGGTAGTATTCTGCGATGGAATTTACAACCGAACAGCTGACGACCCGCTGGGAGGATCAGCGGGCCATCAAAAACCTGATGGGCAAGTACGCAAACCTTGTCCTGCTCAACCGGGAGGGGGAGGTGTTCGACCTCCTCTGGAGCGAAAACGAGCCGCAGCTCGGCTTTAACGACGGCTGGTACCTGGGCGCGGACGCGGTGCGGGGTTATTACGACGCGTGCGTTGAGCGGAACGCCTTGGTGGCCTCCCTGCTGCAAAAGCGGTTCCCGGAGAAGCTGGGAGACAAGACGGCGGAGGAGATATACGGCGTCGGCCCCTTCAAGGTGGAGCCGATGGCCAGCCCCATCATCGAGGTGGCGGCGGACGGCCAGACCGCCAAGGGTCTCTGGTGCTGCCAGGGGGCCAGAAACGACGTGGAGACCTGCGGCCCCCGCGCCCGCTGGACCTGGGGCTGGTTCGCCGTGGATTTCGTAAAGGAAGCGTCCGGCTGGCGCATATGGCATATGCGCTATGAGAAGGACGTTGACCGCACCTGCGGCCAGACCTGGGCCGCCCCGGAGGAGGCTTACCCCGATCTGCCGGAGTTCGCGCCCCTGGGAGATTTCCAGTATCCGCCCTATACGGCGGCGGAGACCCTGCGGGTGCTTTACAGCCCGGAGCGGCCTCTGACGGTGGCTCCCCGCATCCCGGAGCCTTACGCGAGCTTCGGAGAAACCTTTACCTATGGAAGGGAGGCGAACGCGTCATGACAGAACGGGTCTATACGGACGACGAGCTTATCCGCCGCGTCTGGGACGTGGAGGAAATCAAAAAGCTCGTATATAAGCGCGGCGTTTATATCGCGAACGGCTGGCAGGAGAGAGAGCTGAAGGAGCTTTGGGTCTCCGGTGCGGAGAAGAAGACCGCCGCCTATGGCAGAAACACCGGCTGGTATGTGGGCATGGACGCCATCGCCGGCTGGTATGTGAAGCCCCACGGCGCGGGATATATGGCCTATGAGCCTGCCAGCACCGGCCTTGTGGAGCTGGCGGGAGATGGCAGGACTGCGAAGGGCCTGTTCTACTGCATCGGCCAGCGGACGGAGATCGGCCCGGACGGAACGGCGAAGGCCCTATGGATCCCCCACAAGGCGGGCTATGATTTTATCAAAGAGGACGGCCAGTGGAAAATCTGGCATCTGGTGGAGGCCATTGACCTTGTAAACGAGGCGGGCCAGGATTACCGGGCGCAGAACCCCTATCCCGATTATGAAAACGACCCGGTGTTCTCGGAGTTCGGCACCCCCACCGTGCCGTGTCTGAGCCATGACGCGGCCTTCAACTGGTGGGACGACTATCCCCCCATGCCGGAGCCGTATGACACATTCACCGATGAGATAAGCTACGGCCCGGAGGGCTATAAGCCGCCGAAGGGCAAGCACTACGGCGCAGGAGAGGGGAGGAATTATCTGTGAGCGAGATTTCTTTGCATCAGCGCATCCAGAACGCTGCCGCCTCCCAGGAGGTGGAAAACGTCAAGGCCCGGCACACCTATTACCATGGCCGCGCGGACGCCACGGGAGAGTGGGACAACATCTGGTGCATGGACGAAAACGCCACCTGGGCGCACGCCTTCGGACGTATGCGCGGCGGCGACCAGGTCTGGTTCGGCTCTGTGACGAGCTATGATAAGATGTGCTTTGAAAACTGGCTGAATATCTTTGAGACCTATCCCGAGGTGGGCGGCAAGGATCCCCGGCCTCTGATGGAGGCGTCCGTTCACACCCTGGTGACGGACATCATCGAGGTGGCTGCCGACGGCAAATCCGCCCGCGGCTCCTTCATTACCCCCGGCGTTATCCACTCCCGCCTGACGGACGACGGCAAGCCCTACTGCAACGTCCTCTGGGAGCGGTACGGCTCCGATTTCGTAAAGGTGGACGGAAAGTGGAAGTATCTCCATGAGCACGTCTGCCCGGACATCATGACCTTTATGGACAACTGCGACTGGGCCAAGGCGGAGTATGACCGCCTGACCGACCCCAACCCCAACCCGGCTCCGCCGCCCACCCTGGGCAGTCCGCCGGTGACAGACCCCGGCCCCATGCACGCCCCCTATTCCGTGCTGGTAAAGCCCAGAAACACCGTGCCATGGCCCGAACCCTATGAGACGCTGAACGACGAAAACTCCTATGCGTCCCTCGTGAGCAAGGACAAGGAATACTGCTTATAAAAGGCAATCATTTGGGATGAAAAGCGGAGCTTTTCATCCCAAACGGGGTTTCACATAATTTGTTACCCCTGGCCGCGGGGCGGCCTAAAAATAGATAGGAAATATTGAAAGGAGAAACGTATGAAGACAAAAAGAATCCTGACCCTGGTGCTGGCGCTGTGCATGGTGCTGGCCCTGGGCGTCCCGGCGCTGGCCTCCAGCGAGGCGAGCGGCGAGGCCAGCAGCGGCGGCACCGGCGCCCCCAGCGTGGATTACCAGAGCTGGGAGGTTCTCAGCGACAACGCCGCCATCGTCATTGAAAACGGCGAGGTGACGGTGGCCGACGACGCGGACGAGATGACAGAGGGCACCATCACCGCCACGGAAATTTCCGGCACCTATGTGTACTACAGCGAGATAGGCGCATGGAACAAGACCGAGACCCTGGCCGACGGCGGCGTCGCCGGTCAGAGCGGCATCGTCATCAACAACCAGTCCGATTCCGACGCGGCGGACGACGTTATCACCATCGGCGGCGAGGAGCTTCTCTACTCCGTGGAGAGCGATTATTCCGCCATTGCCGACCGCGAGTTTAATACCGTTATCATTCTCGATAACGACGACAAGGGCGAGGAAAACCCCCTTGGCGCGGACTCCGACGGCGAGTTTGACGAGATCGAGGACACCGACAACTCCAACTGCACCTTCCCCGGCGTGGGCCTGTATGTGGCGGCCAACAAGGTCTATATCACCAATGCCCTGATCGAGACCGTCGGTACCCACCGCCCGGCGCTCTACACCGCCTCCAACGATGACGCCAACGGCGCGGTTGACCAGCAGGCGACCGTGGTTCTGACGGACTCCGTCCTGATCGGCTGGGGTTCCGAGGGCGACGGCTCCTCCGCACCCACCTTCACGGGTATGTACGGTTCCACCCGTCCCACGCTCCTGAACTCTAATGGTGACATTTATTTCTATAACTCCGCCGTGTATTGCAGCGACTGGGGCGCCTATTCCCTTGACCAGGCCTCCGGCACCCACCTGTACATTGTGAACACCTACAGCATCAACACCGTGGGCGGCTACGGCGTCTACGCTCTTGGGGCTGACAACACCGTCTGGATGTACGGCGCGAAGAGCGTCAGCGCCCAGTACGGCATCATCCTCTGCGCGCAGGGCAGCATTTACATGGATAATGTGGACGCGGCCTATGACACCCAGGAGATCACCGTCACCGCCGGCTCCGACAGAACGGAGACCACCTTCACCGCCGACGCTATGGCCGAGTATGACGGCGTCATTGACGAGGCCGATTACCTGACCGCCGACGGTAGCTGCTTCATTTCCGGCTCTGTGAACGCCGTGTCCTTCACGGCAGACAGCTCCGGCCAGAATCTGGACAGCCACCTGATCTGCAACGGCACCTATTTCTCCACCCTGGACGAGGATGTGGCGGACGAGGACGGAAACCTCCTGACCGACGTGATGGAGTTTAACGCCCTGTCCTATCTCGTGGACTACAGCGCCATTACCAACGGCGCACCCTACTTCTTCTTTAACTACATCGACGGCTCCACCCTGTGCTACCGCAGCATTAACAACGAGACCGTCCTGACCGGCTGCACCCTGGAGTCCAAGACCGGCGTGGTCATCCAGTCCGTCCTGGGCTATGACTCCTCCGCAGGCGGCATCGACGTGGCCGACGGCACCGAGTATGTGGGCCTGGACATCACCCTGGCCGACATGACCGTGACCGGCGATATTCTCCACGAGGACTATCAGCGCAAGATGGTGCTGACCCTCTCCGGCACGGAGCTGACCGGCGCTGTCGTCACCGGCACCCTGGCCAACTGGAACGAGAACATCGAGACCGCGATCGCCGAGGCCTGGGATTCCATCGACCCCAACGTGGATGCGGAGCGCACCGTGGGCGAGGTGGCCGAGGAGGCTGGCATCGAGATGGAGAGCACCATCGCGACGCTTGAGAAGAACGATACCTATGAATCCTTTGAATCCTTCTGGGGCGTGCGTCTGACATTGGCGGACGAGTCCGTCTGGAACGTCACCGGTACCTCCAGCCTGGCCGAGCTGACCGTCGAGGAGGGCAGCGTCATCCAGGCCGCCGACGGCGCGGAGATTACCATCTATGTGGATGTGGACATGGACAACACCATGACCGAGTATGACGTGACCACCGGCACCCAGGTGGACGAGCTGACCGCGGGCACCTATGAGAACGTGGTCATCGTCGTCACCGACGGCGCTGCTGCCGACGCCTCCGGGGAAGCCTCCGGCGATGGCCTGGGAGACAATCCTCCCGACGGCCTGGGCGGCGGCTCTTTGGGCGATCCTCTGAAGTGAGTCGCCTGGGGCTTAAGATCTAGCATCACCGGCGCGTCAGGGCTTTTGCTCTGGCGCGTCTGTGTTTTGCTCCAAGAAGTTGTTAATCGTCAGAAAGATTGTGAATCATCAGATTTGCAATCCGTCCACATTCCGTATATAATAAAAAAGTAAATACTGCGCGGCCTTGTACCGTGCCGATAAAATATAAAGGAGAATGATACCCATGAACAAAGAGCCTGTTATTGTGGCCTATGGCCGCAGCCCGTGTTGCCGCGCCCGGAAGGGCGGTCTCGCGGGGATGCACCCCATCGAATACGCCGCCCAGACCCTCCAGGGCGTGCTGGCGAAGATCCCCCAGCTCGATCCGGCCCTGATCGACGATGTGATCACCGGCTGCGCCTCCCCCACGAACGAGATGAGCATGAACGCCTCCCGCCTGATCGTGAACCGGGCGGGTCTGCCGGAGAGCGTCTGCGGCCAGACCATCAACCGCTTCTGCTCTTCTGGCCTGCAGGCCATCGCCACCGCCTCCAACGCCATCGCCGTGGGGCAGATGCGCTGCGTCGTCGCCGGCGGCGTGGAGTGCATGACCCGCTGCTTTGCCCCCTATCCTGAGGAGCAGAAGGATCCCTGGTTCGACGAAAATTACATCGGCGGCTACATGACCATGGGCGAGACCGCCGAGCGTGTGGTGGAGCGCTATAACATCTCCCGCGAGCGGATGGAGGAGATGGCCCTGCGCAGCCATACCCTCGCCGCCCAGGCCCGGAAGGCCGGAAAGCTCAATAAGTGCATCATCCCCATCACCGACCAGAACGGCAACGTGGTGGAGTATGATGACGGCATCCTGGCCGACATGGACGGGAACCTGAAGACCAGCATGGAGAAGATGGCCGGCATGAAGCCCTGCTTCCGGGGAAACGGCACCGTCACCGCCGCCACCTCCTCCCAGACCACCGACGCGGCGGCCTATGTGGTCATCATGGACTCCGAGCTTGCCGCGGAGCTTGGCATCAAGCCCATCGCCCGGCTGAAGGGCTTCGCCGTGGCCGGGTGCGACGCCACCGTTATGGGCCTTGGCCCCATATACGCCGTGCCCAAGGTAATGGCCCAGGTGGGCATGACTGTGGAGCAGATGGACGTGGTGGAGCTGAACGAGGCGTTTGCCAGCCAGTCCCTCGCCTGCATCGACACCCTGGGCTTCGATATGACCAAGACCAACCCCTACGGCGGGGCCATGGCCCTGGGTCATCCCATGGGCGCCACTGGCGCGTTTTTGACCATGAAGGCCCTGGACTACCTCCAGGATCCTGAGACCGCCGGAAAGTACGCTCTCGTCACCATGTGCATCGGCGGCGGCATGGGCGCTGCGGGCGTTTTCGAGCTGCTTTGAGTAGCTTTAAAAGGCGGAGCCTAAAGCAAGGGGGCTGCGGCCCGACCCGCGCACTCGCTACGCTCGCACACTCCCGGGCCGATAAGAGTTTTTTCCGACGTACACGCCGCCGGAAAAAACGGATTTAGATTTTATTCGCCGCTGCGGCGGCGAACTGCACGCGCTAAGAGCCGCCCTGCGGGCGGTTGCGCGTTTGCACGCCGCCTGCGGGCGGCAGTCTGCGAGGCTTTGCGCCTGCGGGCGCGGGAGGCTCCACGCTGCGCGTGTTCGCGGGGGCCATCACACCAATCATTAACCACTGTAAAGGACGGGCTTCGGCCTGTCCTTTGTGTTGTTTGGGCCGAAAATGTGTTGTTTGGGCCGGAGGGGTTTACATTTGACGGGAATGATGGTAAAGTCAAAGATATGACAATACGTGTGTGGCGCAATATTTTTGGGAGGACAACACATCATGAAAAAGCTATTATCCGTCCTGCTGTGCCTGTGCCTGGTGTTCAGCCTGGGGACGATGGCCTTCGCCTCTGAGGAGGCATCGGGGGAGGCGGTGCCTGACGCGGACGCGGCGCTTACCATCACCGACCCCGCCTGGACGCTGAGTGCCGACGGCAGCTATTATTCCCTGACCAATGTCCAGTACTGCACAAACGTGGTGAACGCTACGTACCAGTACATGAACATCTATGTCCCTGCGGCCTATATCGACGGCGGCGAGTGCAACGACTATACCGCCGAGACCGCCCCCATTATCATCGAGAACAACTGTATGGGCTGGAACAGCTCCAGTCCCAGCGGGGCCAACACCACCTATCTGAAGGAGGGCTTCGTGTTCGTCAGCGTGGGCGCCCGCAGCCGCAACGCGGAGGAGGGAACCGGCAAAATGCCCGCTCCCGTGGTTGACCAGAAGGCCGCCGTCCGCTGCCTGCGCCTCAACGACGGGGTCATCCCCGGCGACAAGGAGAAGATCATCTCTCTCGGCTCTTCCGGCGGCGGTCAGATGAGTTCCATCCTGGGAGCCACTGGCAACATGGCCGCCTATTATGAGGATCTGTATGAATCCGGCGCGGCGGGCATCGTCCTCAACGAGGACGGCACCTATACCTCCACCATCCGCGACGACATCTACGGCTCCATGTGCTTCTGCCCCATCGCGGATCTGAATAACGCAGACCTCGCCTATGCCTGGATGTGGTACGACCAGGGGGCCACCAGTGTGGCCACCATGTTCAGCGGCACCATTGAGTTTTCTGAGTTCCAGTTGGCTCTCCAGGAAGACCTGGCCGTGGCCTACTGCGAGTACATCAACAGCCTTGGCCTTGTGAACGAGGAGGGGGAGACCCTTACCTTCGACCTGACCGAGGACGGCACCCCCGACCCGCGCAGCGGCTCCTACTATGACCAGATTCTTGAAAACATCTCCGATGCCCTGAACGCCTGGATCGAGGCCGAGGGCTATGCGCCTGACAACTGGGAGAGCTATTACGCCGCTCTCAGCGACGCGGAGTCCTGGCTCGTGGAAAACGAGGACGGCACCTGGTCCGTCACCGATATAGCCGGATTCCTGAACGGCACGGGCCTTTCCCGCAACAAGGATATCCCCGGCTTCGACACCTTCTTCGCCACCGAGGAGGGCGACGGCTTCGGCACCGCCGAGGAGGAGGGCGTCCACTTCAGCGCCTCCGTCGCCGCCGTGCTGGAGGCAAATTACGACGAGTACAGCGCCATGGAGGGCTTCGACGATCAGGATGTTGACGCCTACATCGAGCAGGCGAACCGCGAGGACATCCAGGAGCAGGCGTATCTCATGAACGCCACCCAGATCATGCTGGCCGTCGCCGCCGGCGAGGAGGAGGCCGATCCCGCCCAGTACTGGCGCACCCGCAACGGCACCGCCGACGAGCATACCAGCTTCTCCATCGCCTATAACCTGTGTCTGTCCGCCCTGGCCGCCGGGTCTGAGATCGACTACAGCCTCGTATGGGATATGCCTCACGGCTCCGACGAGGGCGAGACTACCGGCACTTTCGTGGAATGGGTACACGCCATCTGCGCCGAGGACAGCGCGGCGGAAACCGCCGAGGCGGCCACTGACGCGGAGCTTTCCGACGGCGGCTGGCCCATGTCCGGCTCCGGCGATACGTCCATGGACGCGTATAAGGCTTATCTGAAGGCCTACATGGACTGCGTCCCGGAGATGGACGGCCACGAGGAGGAGCTTTACGGCCTGATCGACGCGGAAAACTTCGAGGCTCCTGTGGCCATGGCCTTTGAGGACTGGTTCGAGGAAAACGCCATGACCTATGACGAATTCGTGGCCGCCGACGGCGCCTACGCCCTCCACTACTTCGGCGAGACCAGCCCCGCCGAGGGAGACCCCACCTAAATACGATTCATTCTTTTCATTCCTTTCCTCTATTCCACGTTCGTAAGAACGCGGCCACCCCCTCTCCCGTTTGGAAGAGGGGGTGGGTTTGTGTGTGGGTGATTTATAAAAATTTTTGAACGGTATAAGAAAACCTTGTAAAAAAGCCTTGAAATAGCGGTATTGAAGTGGTAAAATATCATGCGTATAAACATCTGTCCGTCGATAACGGACAGGTAGGAAAATGTATTGGAGGAAACAAAAAGATGAAAAAATTTCTTGCGCTGCTCCTGGCCCTTGTGATGGTCTTCAGCCTGGCGGCCTGCAGCAGCTCCAGCAGCTCCAGCACAGACGATGCGGATGAGACCGAAGAGACTGCCGCTGAGACCGAAGAGACCGCTGAAGAGACCTCAGACAGCGACAACCCCACCGTCACCATCGGCGTGTTTGAGCCGCTCTCCGGCGACAACGGCGCCGGCGGCAAGCAGGAGGTGCTGGGTATGCAGTACGCCAACTATGAGACTCCCACCGTGGAGATCGACGGCGTGACCTATGACGTGGAGCTTGTCATCGTGGACAACGAGTCCTCCACCGACAAGGCCGTCTCCGCCGCCTCTCAGATCGTGGCGGCCGGGGCCTCCGTGGTGCTTGGCTCCTACGGTTCCAGCGTGTCCATTGCCGGCTCCGATACTTTCGGCGACGCGGGCATCCCCGTCATCGGCGTGACTTGCACCAACCCCCAGGTGACTGAGGGCAATGACCACTACTTCCGCATCTGCTTCCTGGATCCCTTCCAGGGTACCGTTTTGGCGAACTTCGCCAACGAGGAGCTGGGCGCTACCGTGGCCTACTGCCTGGGCCAGCTCGGCAACGACTATGACCAGGGCCTGATCAACTACTTCACCGAGGCCGCCGAGGCCCTTGGCATGACCGTTATCACTGAGTCCTTCCCCGAAGGCAACTCCGACTTCACGTCCTATCTGACCAATGCCAAGAACGCGGGCGCGGAGGTCATCTTTGCCCCCTGCTCCACCAGCTATGCCCAGCTCATCATCGAGCAGGCCTCCTCTCAGGGTGTTGAGATCCCCCTGCTGGCCGGCGATACCTGGGACTCCAACGTGATTCTGGCCGCTGCTGCCGGCACGACCCAGAGCATCTATGTCTCTACCTTCTATGCCGAGGGCGGCGACGAGGCGTTTGAGGAGGGCTTCAAGGCTTGGATCAACGCCGACTCCACCAACCTGACCAACAACGGTGGCAACGACACCATCGCGGCTGTGTCCGTCATGGGCTATGATGCCTACTATGTGGCCCTGGAGGCCCTGAAGAACGCTGGCTCTACCGACCCGGCTGACGTCATGGCGGCCCTGCCCACAACCACCTATACCGGCGTGTCCGGCGCTATCGCCTTCGATGAGATCGGTGACGCCGAGCGCGACGCGGCCTACATCAAGGTGGCCAACACCGAGACCGAGGCCTGGGACTTCGTGGCTGTGCAGACTGTCGGCTGATAAACTCTTGCAAAACTCATGCGGGGGCGCGCAAGCGCCCCCGTCGGAGCGCAAAAAACGGCATTATGAGCGCATACGTGCGCGTCCATAAACCTGGAAGCGGATGTATGCGCTTATGTTGTTGCTACGGTAAGTTAAGAAAAAAGGTCGATTGTAAAATGAAGTTGAACACCTAAAAAATCCATAGCAATTGAA
>JAJQCH010000105.1 GCA_021202795.1 Oscillospiraceae bacterium | reverse complement strand
GTTCATAAATTCATTCTACCGAGTGTCCAACTTGCACTTGCAATTTGCGAGAAAAAAGACTTGACTTCCTCGCGTGTTGTTATATAATTATAGGTATAATGACATAATAATGATGAATTACTCAAAAACTTCTGACGAAGAACTGCAAGTGCTAGCCCGCGTTCAGCAGAGCGGGGCGGAGGAGGCCTTGGCAGAGCGTTATGTCCGTTTGGTGCGTGCTTGCGCAAGGCCGTATTTTCTTGTTGGCGGCGATGGCGAGGATCTCATCCAGGAAGGGATGCTCGGTTTGCTGTCTGCTATTCGCGGGTTTGACCCCCAAAAGGGTCAGTCCTTTCGGGCTTATGCCCAAAGCTGTATTCAAAATCGCATAAAATCGGCTATCCGCAGCGCGGGACGGCGAAAACATTCTCCGCTGAACGATGGCCTTCCCTTAGACGAAGTCCTCTCAAATGAATCCCAGTCCCTAGGTGTCCACTTTTTCCAGCAGAGTCCTGAGGAGCAGGTTCTAGCAAGAGAGACCGAAAAAGAATTTATCACCGCCTATTCGCAGCGCCTGTCAGGATTCGAGGCGCAGATTCTTGACCTGTATCTGGATGGCCTGTCCTATGAGGAAATGGCCGAGCTATCTGGCCGGGATACAAAGGCAGTTGATAATGCCATCCAGCGCATTAGGCGCAAGCTGGCAAAGCTCTCCTCAGGCGAAAACAGCGTAAGCTGATCGCATATAATACTTGCCCGATTTGGGAAAATTTTCTAAAGAGAGGATCAAAAATGTACCAAGACAAGACCCTTGTATGCAAGGAATGTGGCCAGGAATTTGTGTTCACTGCCGGTGAGCAGGAGTTTTATGCAGAGCGTGGCTTCCAGAACGAGCCGCAGCGTTGCAAGGCCTGCCGTGATGCCCGTAAGGCTGCCTCCCGCGGCCCCCGCGAGTATTTCACCGCCACCTGCGCCGCCTGCGGTGGAGAGGCCCGCGTTCCCTTCGAGCCGAAGAGTGATCGCCCTGTATATTGCAGCGAGTGCTTTGCTCGTATGCGTTCCGGCGAAATGTAAGTTTTTCTTTGAAAAATGGGCTGCGTCAAGCGCAGCCCGTTTTTTATACAGAACGAACGGGGGGCAGTGATTTTTCTGAAAATGTTGCAAGGCAGGGTTCTGTTAAAAAATGGATTTGACGTCTGCTTGAATTTTGTGTTGAAATCTTGTATAGGAATGGGTATAATAGACTCAATCACTATGAAATTGGAGGGTCTCTATTATGTATGAGGTCACAAAAGATACGATCGTCTATGATGTAATGCTTAACGCTCCCACCACGCAGCCGTTGTTTGAGCGGATTGGGATGCACTGCCTGGGCTGCGCCTATGCCACAGGTGAGAGTATTGAGCAGGCTTGCCTTGTTCATGGTGTTGATGTAGACGGCTTTGTCAACGAAGTAAACGACTTCATCGCTGCTCACGCCTGACGGATTCGGCGGCGGGCATATCTCGCCGCTTTTTTATGAACATGACCATGCATTTATCCCCCCGGTTGGAGGCGGTCGCGCAGGCCGTGCCGCCGGGGGCCTGTGTTATTGATGTGGGAACCGATCATGCCCGCCTTCCAGTCTGGCTGGTGCAGATGAGACGCGTTCGCCGTGTGGTTGCCACGGATTTGCGTCCCGGCCCCTTGGAAGGTGCGGCGGCGTTGGTTGCCCAGACCAATACGGATGATCGCATTGATTTGCGATTGACGGACGGACTTTCCGGCCTGGAGCCGGAGGACGGGGATACGGTAGTCATTGCCGGAATGGGCGGGGAAACCATGGTATCCATTCTGTCTGACGCTCCCTGGACGAAGCAGGGAACACTGTTGATTTTGGAACCTCAAACCAAGCAGGCGGAGTTGCGAAGCTATCTGACGAAAAATGGCTATGTCGTTATGTCTGAAAGGCTGGTGAAGGATGCCGGGCGGATTTATCCTATTCTGACTGTGCGCGGCGGCGATTCCCCGGCCTATTCCCAGGCAGAGCTATATACCGGCCTGTATGCACAGATTGGCAACGACCCGCTTTTTGACGAATACCTGTCTCGCCTGATGGCTCGGTTAGCACAGGCTGCACCCTATGACGGCACGGCGGCAGATGTATTGATGGAATTGCAAGAAATGATGAAAAGGAGGTATATGTCTATGGCAACAGTACAGGAAATTTTTACCGCCCTGGCGCAAAAAGCCCCGGTAGAAGGAAAGCTGGATTTTGACAATGTGGGTCTTTTGGTAGGCCGCGGGAGTCGTGAGGTACACCGAGTGTTAACGGCGCTGGACATTGTGGATGAGGTAATCGACGAGGCCGTCGCTATGGGCGCAGACCTTATCGTCAGTCACCACCCGCTGTTTTTTGATTTGAAGGCTGTAACGGATGCTACCTGGACGGGCAGCCGCGCCCTGACCCTGGCTGAAAATCGCATTGCGGCCATCTGTATGCACACAAACCTGGATGCGGCGGAGGGCGGTGTGAATGACGCGCTGATGGCGGCGCTGGGCGGGTATGTCACCGGCCAGCTTGACCAGGCATCCTCCATAGGAAGAATCGGGATGCTGGCGGGGGAGATGCCCTTTTCTCAATTCCTGCCTCAGGTAAAATCTGCCCTGGCCTCCAACGGCCTGCGGTATCATGATGCCGGACGGCCTGTGAAGAAGCTGGCTGTGTGCGGCGGTTCTGGAGGCGGTGAGATTGCTCTGGCATACCAAGCAGGATGCGATACTTATGTGACCGCAGATGTGAAATACGATCAGTTTTTAGAGGCAAAGTATCTTGGGATAAATCTCATAGATGCGGATCATTTCTGTACGGAAAACGTAGTTGTCCCTGTCCTGACGGGTTGGCTCAAGGAGGCATTTCCTGGCTTGGAGGTTCATATTGCCCAGTCTCATGGGCAGACGGCGCAGTTTTATTGAGCGTCTTATAAATTGAATCCTGTCATAAAAGCTCCCTCCACGGCGTATGCTTAACCAAACACGCCATGGAGGGATTATTTGTGGACAGAATCTATGAGGATATTGCCCGCAGAACGAACGGCGATATTTATCTTGGCATCGTCGGGCCAGTGCGGACGGGAAAATCCACCTTTATCAAGCGTTTTATGGAGACGCAGGTTATTCCAAATATTGAAAACGTATACCGCAAGGAGCGAGCGCGGGATGAGCTTCCCCAGTGCGGCTCTGGACGCACCATTATGACGGCGGAGCCAAAATTTGTGCCGGAGGAGGCCGTTGACATCTCTCTTGGGGCGGAAACCTCCGCTTCTGTTCGCCTGATCGACTGCGTGGGTTATATGGTACCCGGAGCGGAAGGATTATATGAGGACGGGACAGAGCGGATGGTAACGACCCCGTGGTACGACCATGAGATACCCATGACGCAAGCCGCAGAGGAGGGAACCCACAAGGTCATAGCGGAACACTCCACCATTGGCCTTGTTATAACAACTGACGGCAGCTTTGGGGACATTCCCAGGGAAAACTACGCCTCGGCAGAGGAGCGAGTCGTTCGGGAGTTGCAAAGTATTGGCAAGCCCTTTGCTGTCATTTTAAACTCCGCCGTTCCGTCGGCTGAGGACGCGATAGCCCTGGCGACGGAGCTGAGCGAAAAATACGGCGTCCCCTGTATGGCCCTGAACTGCCAGGAGCTGACGGATACAGAAATACACACAATTATGAAAACGGTGCTGTTTCAGTTTCCTTTGAATGAGCTTTCCGTCTGGCTGCCTGCCTGGGCAGAAGCTCTGCCGGAGGACAGCGAGCTGAAACAGTCCCTTTACGAATTGTTCCTGGAGGCGGGGACAAAAATCAGCGTCCTGCAGGACGCCTATACCTGTATGGATAGTATTGGGCAAAGCGATCTTGTCAGCGAGACGCGTATTTCCGGGGTACAGGCTGACGCAGGGACGGCCAGCGCTGTAGTGGAGCTGAAAAGCACCCTTTATTACCGTACCGTAAGTGAGCAGTCCGGCTATGAAATACGGGACGATGGAGATTTAATGGAGCTTCTGCGGTCACTGAAAAGCCTGAAGCGGGAATACGACTATGTACACGAAGCCCTGGCGCAGGCGCGGGAGACCGGCTATGGCGTCATTATGCCCGGCCCGGAGGACATGATACTGGAGGAACCGAAAATTATCAGTCGAGGTGGCCGTTACAGCGTCCGACTCAAGGCTAGCGCTCCAGCTATACATCTGTTTCAAACGCAGGTGGAGACGGAGGTGTCTCCCGCCGTTGGTGGGGAAAAGGCCAGTGAGCAGATCGTCAGCTTTCTACTCCAGGGCTTCGACGGGGATATGAACCGCATTTGGGAATCCAACATCTTCGGAAAGTCACTGTACGACATTGCGGAGGACGGTCTGACCAATAAGCTCCATCGTATGCCTAACAACATCCAAAATCGTCTGCGCACTACCATACAGCGGCTGGTAAACGACGGAGGCTATAGCCTCATCTGCATAATCATATAGCGTGGACGACATTGATTCCGGCTGTGTCAGAACCATTCAGGTTCGGCACAGCCGACGAGCGTTTTGGTATCTCATAAAACAGTTGCGTCACAGTAGGATCAGGGAGTATAATGAATACAGGAGAAATCAGCAGAATTTTTCACAGCCCGACGATGCACTACGAAGGAGATACATAAAAATGAGACCTTTATCCAAAATTGCTGCATCCCTTAAGCCATCCGCTACCATGGCTGTAAATGCCACAGTGAAGCAAATGCGCGCTGCTGGAGAGGAAGTATTCAGCTTTGGCGGCGGAGAGCCAGACTGGCCCACGCCGGACAACATATGTCAAGCAGGTATTCAGGCTATTCAGGAAGGATTTACAAAATATACTCCTGCCTCCGGGACGACCGAGCTGCGGTCCGCCATTGCCGAAAGACTGAGAGCGGATTACGGCCTTGACTATGAAAGCGGGCAAATCATCGTCACCAGCGGAGGGAAACACGCCATTTATGTAGCGCTGTGCTGCCTCCTCGACCAGGGAGACGAGGTCATACTGCCCGCGCCCTACTGGGTTTCCTATCACGAGGCCGTTCGCATGGCAGGAGGAACACCTGTGGTTGTTTATGCACCTGAGGAACAGGGTTTTAAGCTGACAGCCAATCAGTTGGAGGCAGCGGTAACACCTAGAACCAAGCTGTTCCTTTTGAATAACCCAGGAAATCCTACCGGGGCGGTCTACACAAGAGAGGAATTGGAGGCGTTGGCGGCGGTATGCAAAAAATTCGATTTATATGTGCTGTCTGATGAGATGTACGGAAAGCTGGTGTACGACGATGCGGAGCTTGTCAGCTTTCCGTCTCTGAGCCAGGACGCCTATAGCCGTACCGTGCTGATAAACGGCGTGTCCAAGGCTTATGCCATGACTGGCTGGCGCATAGGCTACGCGGCGGCGCCAAAGCCCATCGCGGCGGCTATGGACGGATATTTGTCACAATCCACCGGCGCGCCCCCGTCCATCAGTCAGGCCGCAGCGCTGGAGGCATTTTCCGGCCCGCAGGATGTTGTGGAACGTATGCGCAGGGGATACGATGAGCGGCGGAAATATCTTGTGGAGCGGCTAAACAGCATGGAGGGCGTGTCTTGCTCTGTACCCAAGGGAGCGTTTTATCTGCTGATTGACGTACGACCCCAGCTTGGCCGAACCCTGGGGGGGCGAAAAATCGAAAATGATACCGATTTCACCCAGGCGCTGCTGGAGGCGGAACACGTTGCCGTTACGCCGGGCGTTGCTTTCGACGCGCCGGGCTATGTACGCTGGTGCTACGCCTCGTCCATGGAGGAGATCGTCGAGGGTCTCAACCGACTGGAACGGTTCATCAGATAATCTGAATACATACCGATCCCATCTCATATAAATTATTAAGCAAGCAATGAGGTGGAGTGCGGATGTTAGATAAAATCAAATGGTGGTTTCCCTTGGCTTTGATCATTCTGCTAGCCGCTGCCGTCCTGGCCTGGCCTTCCGAGGCCGAAGCGGCGGAAGCGGCAGCCCCGAATCCTGTTCTGGTAATCGACGCGGGACACGGCGGCGCGGACGGAGGGGCTGTAGCGACGGATGGAACGCTGGAAAGCGACCTTAATCTGGACATCGCTTTGCGCCTGGAGGCGCTGGCTGCCTTTTGGGGTGTGGATACTGTGATGACCCGTAACGGCGAGGAAATAGATTATCCGGCACAGGCCACCACGCTGGCCGCCATGAAGCGTGCTGATCAATACGCCCGCGTTGCCCTGGTAAATTCAACTGCCGGAGCCGTCCTTATAAGTATACACCAAAACAATTATCCAGCCGCCGCCGCCGGGGGCATCCAGGTTTTTTACGGCAGTGTCACTGGAAGCGACGCCCTGGCCGCGGCCTTACAGGAAAATTTGACCGGGCAGCTATGCAGCAATACCCGGCGACTGGCTGAGCCTATCGACAGCAGTATTTACCTGATGAAAAAGGCAAACTGTACGGCGGTTCTTGTGGAGTGCGGCTTTCTTTCAAATCCAGATGATCTGAGCCAGCTAAAAACCGGGGAATACCGCCTGGAACTTGCAACAGTTATCCTGGCATCCTATCTGCAATACATACAAGGAATGACGACATGAAAGAGAAAACAGTTTTTTTCTGCTCCGCCTGCGGCCACGAAACGCCGCGCTGGATGGGCCAATGTCCCGCCTGCGGGGCATGGAACACCATGACAGAGGCCCCCGCTGCGCCGAAAGCAGCGGCAAAGACCCGCCCTGTGCGCCGCTCTGTGCCAAAGCGCCTTTCTGAGCTGGACAGCCGGGACGATCCGCGCTTTTCCACCGGGATTCGGGAACTTGACCGGGTGTTGGGCGGCGGCGCTGTGCGGGGATCCATCGTCCTGTTCGGCGGTGCGCCGGGCATCGGAAAATCTACGCTGCTGCTCCAGGCCTGCGGCACCATCGCCCAGCAGGAGAAGATTTTATATGTCACCGGCGAGGAGAGCGAGCGGCAGATAAAAATGCGGGCCGAGCGCCTGGGCGTAGGCCATGACAGCATTTATATCCTGGCGGGAACGGATATTAACGACATCATCGCCGCCATTGAGGAAATTTCCCCTGAACTGGTTATCGTAGATTCCATCCAGACCATATACGACCCGGCGCTGAACACTGCCCCCGGCAGCGTGGGACAGGTCAAACAGTGCGCTATGGAGATTATGCAGCTTGCCAAAGCCTCCGGCTTCACCGCCTTTGTGGTAGGCCATGTGAATAAAGAGGGCGCCATCGCGGGGCCGAAGGTGCTGGAGCATATGGTGGACTGTGTGCTGTATTTCGAGGGAGACGGTAGTCTGAGCTATTGTATTCTGCGGGCAGACAAGAACCGCTTTGGATCTACCAACGAGATTGGCGTTTTTGAAATGCGCCGGGAGGGCCTGCGGGAAGTACCCAACCCATCGGAGGTCATGCTGGCCGGGCGTCCCACAGGTGTACCCGGCACCTGCGTTGCCTGCGTCATGGAGGGTAGCCGCCCGATTTTAGCGGAAGTACAGGCTCTGATCACTCCCACCAGCTTTTCCGTTGCCAGGCGAACCTCCAATGGATTTGATTACAACCGACTTTATCTTCTTCTGGCCGTGCTGGAAAAACGGGGCGGTATGCGGGTCAACGCCTGCGACGCTTATATGAACGTAGTCGGCGGTCTGACCCTGGACGAGCCAGCCGCCGACCTGGCCGCCTGCCTTGCCATTGCTTCCAGCTTCCGGGATATACCCGTGCCGGACAAGCTGGCCGCCGTAGGGGAGGTTGGTCTGACAGGAGAGATCCGCAGCGTTCAGGCCCTTGATCAGCGTCTTTCCGAAATCGCACGGCTGGGATTTACTCAATGCGTCATTCCGTCCCGTGTTCGGGGAGAGCTGAAAAAGCCGGAGGGCATGGAGCTTATTCGGGTCAAAACCCTGCGGGAAGCGGTGGAGAAGGTTCTGTGATGCTTCTGATAGGCGCACGATACCGGGAAAGGCTGGCTAATCCCATGGAACATCTGGGGATTCAGGTCTGTTGGATCCCTGATGATCCGATGTTGGATAGCCGTTTAGCTGGACACGCCGATTTACGAATTTTTGCCGCAAAGAAACAGGCGGTTGTTGGGTTGGGGGCATACCCCCATATTGTCAATATATTAACTAATATGGGATATGCCATCAAGGCTGTCATTCCGCAGGGAGCGACTTATCCGGCGGACGCCGGGCTGTGTATCTGCGACACAGGCAGCGTTGTGTTCTATAATCCCAAAACGGCAGTGCCGCAAGCGTTGGCGCTGACTGATAGTCACAAGGCAGCCGTAGCACAGGGCTATACCAGATGCGCCGTGTGCGTTGTGACAGAACGATCTGTCATCACCGCTGATCACGGCATTGTCCAAGCTGTTTCTGATCTTCATTTAGATATAGATGTGCTGGAAATCACGCCAGGTTATATAAAACTGGATGGCTTCAATTATGGATTTATCGGTGGTGCATCGTTTAAGCCGGACACAAATACCATCGTATTCACTGGCACGCTGAATGGACACCCAGACAAAACAAAAATTCTTTCATTTCTGGCCAAACACAGCGTCAAACCGATCTTTTTGACCGAAGAGCCTATTTTTGACATTGGCGGCGCTGTGACGCTGAATTAAGTGATTTCCCCTCCCCTAAATTCGGCATAATATTAATTATGCCGAATTTTTAGTGAATTTGCCTATGGACAAGCCAAGCCTCCCTCTGTTATCATTTAAGCATTGGGAGGCTTTTTATGGCGAACTACAAAGACGACTCATCTCAGCCCATGCGGGAGTTTCTGGTGTATCACGACACGATCAAGGGCCAATCTGGCGCAACGGTGGATTCCTATTATTTAGATCTGAGAACCTTCACGCGATGGCTGTATATCAGCCGGGGCCTGGTTCCCAGGGACACGTCTATGGAGGAAATCGACATTACCGACGCTGGATTGGAGCTTTACGGATCCGTCACGCTGGCCGAGGTCTACGATTTTCTGGCATACCTGTCCCGCGACCGGGAACTGAACGCGGCCTCGCGGGCCAGGATGATCACCACACTCAAAGGTTTCTATAAATATTTTACCGTTAAAACTAAGGCGCTTTCTACAAATCCCGTAGAAACACTGGATGCTCCAAAGCTGCAAAAATCGCTCCCCCGTTATTTGACATTAGAGGAAAGTCAGCGGCTTCTTTCCGCCGTAGATGGGAAAAACAAGGAACGGGATTACTGTATTCTGTGTCTGTTTTTGAATTGCGGTTTGCGTATATCCGAAATGCGGGCATTGGATCTGGCCGACATCCGGGAAGACTGCCTGCTGATACACGGCAAAGGCAGCAAGGAACGCGTGGTATATTTAAATGATGCCACAACTCAGGCTATAGATAGCTGGCTGGCCGTACGAAAAAATATCGCCTCCTTGGATGACGCCGTGTTTCTATCCAACCGCCGCAGGCGTATGAGCGTGGACGCCATTCAGGTCATGGTTCACAATACGCTTCTGAAGGCCGGCTTGGACGCAACGCAATACTCCCCTCATAAGCTCCGTCACACCGCCGCCACCCTGATGCTGCAAAACGGCGTGGATGTTCGCACGCTCCAGGAAGTTCTGGGTCATGAAAATCTCAATACTACCCAGATATATACACACATCGCAAACAAAGAGCTTCAAAACGCTGCTGCCGCAAATCCTCTTGCGGAGTTCAAGCCAAGAGAAAAAACGGACGATTAACGGATAAAAGCATATAATATTTTGCCGTACTGACTTAGTACGGCAAAATTGTTAAATAATAATCATCGCATCAAGCGTTGCTCCGGCTTTATCAGCCGAACACAGGCAGGCATAGACACGGCGGCGGTCAAGACGGCGGCGTAGGTCTCGGAAAACCAGGGCGCAATGGGATAGCTGCCGGTGACAAGCTCCGCAGCAGTCCACAGGACGGCCACGGCGGCGGTAAGAAGCATACTGACCACAGCGGCCCGCTGATGGGCCTTTTTCCAGTATATCCCATAGAGGATAACGATGAATATGGCCCCCCGGAGGGCATAGGCGCCATATACCATATCCAGTATCTGCCCCGCGTCCACCAGCAAAATGGCGCCCACGGCGCAGATAAATCCGGCAACGGCAACAGCAGCCCGGTTAATTTGCAGCAGGGATACCTCAGATTTCACCTGAAGGGAGCATATGTCTTGACTGAACATTGTCCCCACAGCCAGGAAGATGGGCGACGCAGTGGAAAAAATCGCCGCCAGGATAGCCGCAAGCACCAAACCTCCCGCTATCGGCGGCAGATTCATCATCAGAGCGGACAGTGCCAGCTTGCCGTCTGTTACAACATTCCCTGCAGTGTCCAGAAGACTGCCGTTCATGCTCATAATCCGTGCAATCATGCCCAGCACCGCCGTAATAATGCCAAAGGGCGCTACCACCAGAGCCGTCCACATACAGGCTTTTTTAGCCGTTAGCTCGTCCTTCGCCGCCAGCACCGGCTGAATGCCCGCCTGGGCGGTGCAGGCCCCAAGCATGGAGGCAATGATCCAGGACAGCACCTTGGGCCAGCCGATGGAAAAGGCTCCAGCGTAATTGTTCCCCGACTCCTCGTACAGGGCGCTTAACCCATCCTGGAAGGCGCTACCGCCTCCAAGACTGAATACGCCCAGAACGGCTGCAAGAATCACACCGAAATACATGACGGACAGGTGCAGCATATTTGTGGCTGACACCACCTGCATACCGCCCAGCATGGTATAGCATATAATGACGGCGGCAAAGACAATCACTGACCACGCATAAGGCAGGCCCAGCAGGGACTGCCCCAGCTTGCCGACTGCCACCATTTGGGAGAGACCCACTCCCAGCATTACCAGACACAGCAGAATACTGGATACCACGCGGGCCTTTACCCCGTAAAACCGTTCCACAATGCCGGGAACCGTTACCTTCTCCAGGCTGCGGTAAAGGCGCGCGAAACACAGCGCCAGGAAAAGCACCCCCAATGCGTTCGCCAGAGTATACCACATCCCCGAAAGGCCATAGTTAAAGCCATATTCCGACACGCCGCTGGTGGCTGTGCCGCCCAGCCATTCCCCGGCGGAGGCGCACACAATGGCCGGAATCCCAAGCCCTGCCCCGCGGAAGGCGGCTTTGGTTCCGGCTTTTCGCTGGGTGCGGCATATAACCAAGCCTATCCCTACCGTCGCGGCCACATAGATGGCCACGATACAAACCTGCAGGCTCAAAGCACGTTCATCTCACTTTCCCGTAATTTTCACTTAGCCAGTTAACATTGGTATTATACCAAGGTTTTGTGTGCGCGTCAACATATGTTCTTCCCTGAAAGCAAAAAGGTTGCCCCTGGCCCAAAATGGTAGTATACTATAGCTGTACGTTTGTATGAAATGAAGCGGAAAAATGAAATTTGACGGGAGTTCAACAATATGAAGTACTTATTGGTTATCGGCGACGGCATGGCGGATAATCCCGTGCCGGAGCTGGGAAATGAAACGCCGCTGGAAGTGGCGAACAAGCCTGTGATAGACGATTTGTCCCGCCGGGGCGTTTTGGGCAGCGTTGTCAACTGTCCCAAGCAGTTTGAACCGGGCAGCGCCACGGCCATTATGTCTATTTTTGGGGCCTCTCCCCTGCGGTATTACCATGGCCGGGGGCCGTTGGAGGCGGCTGCCCAGGATGTGAAGCTGGCCGATGGGGATATGGCCTGCCGCTGCAATATGATTACCTTGGAGGATGCAGACGTCCCCTACGAGCAGCGGCGTATTCTATCTCACAGTGCCGGATCAATCGAGGGCGATGTTTCCGACCAGTTGATTACAGAGCTTTGGGCCAGTCCTGAATTTTCTGCCCTGGCGAAAAAATACCACGTCAGCATCAACCCCGGTTCCTCCTTTCGGCATTTTGCCGTGATGAGCGGCGCGGATATTACGGGTATGAAGCTCATCCCCCCTCACGACCATCTGGGCGAGGTCATCGGCCCCCTGGCCCCCTCCGGCTGTGCGGCGGCAAAGGCGCTGGAGGATCTTCAGGAGGCGGCCTTCCGCTTTCTTGACCATCACCCCTTGAATGAGGAGCGCCGCGCCGCGGGAAAAATGCCCGCCAACGCCATATGGTTCTGGGCGGAGGGTACCGCCGCCGTGCTGCCCGACTTTCAGAAGAAGTATGAACACACCGGGGAGGTCGTATCTGCCGTTCCTCTGGTGCAGGGCATTGCAAAGCTTTCCGGCCTTTCAGCCCCTGTCGTTCCCGGCGTCACTGGGGAGATCGATACCAACTGGGAGGGAAAATGCGAAAAAACCATCGAGATTCTCTCCCGCTGTGATTTCGCCGCCCTGCATATCGAGGCCCCGGATGAGTGTACCCACAACGGAGACACGCCTGGCAAGCTGCAAAGCATTGAGTGGCTAGACAGCCGGGAGGTCTCCCCTATTCTGAACTGGCTGCAAAATTGCGGCGAGGATTATCGCATCCTCATACTTTCTGACCACAAGACGCTCACATCCAACCGGGCGCATGACGGCGACCCCGTTCCCTTCCTTATATATGACAGCCGGGAGCCGAAATGCTCTGGTCTGTCCTATACAGAGGCCAACGGACTGAAAACCGGAATTAATCTGCCGGATGGCACGGTACTGCTGAATATGCTGTTTGAGAAATGATTGTTCATGCCAATGGAAAATTGAATCTGTCCCTGGATGTTTTGGGACGCACAGACAGCGGCTATCACGATATGCGCATGGTGATGCAGTCTGTTGCCTTTGGAGATGATTTGGACATAAGGCTGACAAAGGACGGAACGTTTTTTATTGATCCTGGTCAGCGATACTTACCCCGCAACGAGAAGAATCTGGCTATTCAGGCTGCCAGACTGTTCCTGGAAGGAAGCGGCCTGGGAGCAAGCATACGGATAACCAAACGTCTGCCTGTATGCGCCGGATTGGGCGGCGGCTCTGCAGACGCCGCCGCCGTGCTGGTGGCGCTGAACGAAATGACCGGCGCAGGAAAAAACGAACAGGAGTTATGTGTGCTAGGACTGCAGCTTGGCAGCGATGTTCCCTTCTGTATACAGGGCGGAACCGCCCTTGCCGAAGGGCGGGGCGAAAAGCTGACAGCTCTGCCTCCTCTGCCGGATTGCCCTATCGTTATATGTAAGCCGGCCTTTGCAATCTCTACTCCTGAGCTGTTTGGTCGCATCGATGCAAGGCGCAGCCGCCTCCGGCCAGACACCAAGGGAATCTTGGAAGCGTTGGAGCAGCAGGATTTGGAAGGTGTGGCCCGCCGAATGTACAACGTGTTCGAGGATGTGCTGACTCGCAGGGAGAGTGCCGTCCCGGCCATAAAACGCCAGCTTATCGACCAAGGGGCGATTAATGCAGCCATGACCGGCACCGGCAGCGCTGTCTTCGGATTATTTGACGATGAAAAATCCGCAAGCACTGCTGTGGAGGCTCTCACCCCCGCTTGTCAAAGCTGTGTTCTGACACGTCCCGCAGATACAGGGTACGTCTTTGTGTGAAATTTCCCATTTCCTGTATAAAAAAAGCTACTCACCGCCGATAATAAAGGCGGTGAGTTTTTTATGAAGAGCAAAAAATTTAAATTCCTTCTTCGGCCCTGGGAGATTGCGCTGTTTTTGGCGTTGGTCGTGACCTTTTGCGCAGGTATATGGGCGCAGCGAACTCAGGACAGACTATCGGGGCAGTTAATTCGTCTGCACGTGGTTGCAAACTCCGACAGCAGCGAGGATCAGGCGGAAAAGCTACAGCTAAGGGACAGGGTATTAGCCCTGCTCTCCCCACTCCTGGCCGACTGCGAAACCCAGGAGGAGGCCGTCGCTGTCATTTTGGAAAATATGGACGCCATAGAGGCCCTTGGGGACGTATCTGTCAGCCTGGAAACGGAATATTATCCTACACGGGAATATAGCACCTTTTCCCTACCCGCCGGGGAATACCTCTCCCTGCGGGTGGAGATTGGCCAGGGCCAGGGGCATAACTGGTGGTGTGTGGTATTCCCGCCTTTGTGTACGGAAGCGTTGGCAGAGGACACAGGAGACACGGCGGACGCTTTCAATCTTTTGTCTGACGAGGATGAGAGCCTGATTACACAAGACGAGGGTTATGTTCTCCGCTTTCGCCTGGTGGAGCTTTGGGGCGAGCTGAAGGAAACGCTGAGTTAAATTCTCGCAGGTGCCGGCAGCTCCAAATCCTCTCCGGGATCATCCTTGGAGGCGATGGAAACCGGGCCGTTTTGGATTGTAACGACTGTTTTTCCCGGCTGCGTCATCACCATAAGGCTGCCAAATTTATCGACGGCAAAGGCAAAGCCATACAGCGGCATTCCCCGGTATACCACGTCCACATGATTCATAATCGTCAGGCAAAGACGGCAATAATCCTCCATGCGTTCTGCGTGATTGGCCGGGTACTCCCCCGTCAGCGCTGCCAGGTCGGAGGCCACCGGGGCCATAAGCTCTTCCAATGGCGGTGTGTTCTCTGAGCTCACCGTGAACAGGAAAGCAATACCGTCGTCTGTCATCCTGGCCCGCAGGCTGCCAACAGGCTTTTCCTCCAGCACCACATCGCAAGGCCAGTATATCCGAGCCTTACTCCCCACAGCGCGGCACAGGGATGCCGCCGCCAAATAAGGAAGGCATCGAGCCTCCTGCGCGGTGCAGTGAAGCGTTACGGACACAGCAAAGGATACCTTGTCCCCCCCGGCTGCGGCCACAATATTTCCGGAGCCGAGCCGAATCGCCTCCTCCAAGGGCGCACCATCCTTCGGTAGTTGATGGAACGCGAACCCCTCCGGGGGCTGAAATTCATCCAGCATAGTGTGTATCTCTCCTTGCATTTTCGGTAATATTCAGTGCCATAAGCGAAAGGGGATCGCCGGAAGGGTTTTCCCTTCTGGCAGCGATCCCCTAAACAGTGTGTTTCCATTCCGCGTTTATGCGGGATTATTTCAGCGTGATGAGAAGCTCTCCAGCTTTGACGCTGTCGCCCTTCTTCACAAGAACCTGGTCGATGACGCCGGCCTTCCGAGCCACAATGCTGGTCTCCATCTTCATGGCTTCTACTACGGCCAGAACCTGGTTTTCGTCTACCTCATCGCCCGCCTGAACCTCCACCTTGGAGATCATGCCGGGGATTGAAGCGCCGATCTGCCGGTCGTCGTCCGGGTCGGCCATGACCACGGACACACCCGCGTCCTTGGCCGTGGGATCGACCACCGCCACTTCGCGGCGCATTCCATTTAGCTCGAACTGGACGTTTCTGGTTCCGTCCTCGTTCATGTCGCCCAGGCCCAGGTATTTGATGACCAGCGTCTTGCCGTCCTCAATGTCGATTTGGTTGACCTCGCCGACTGCCATGCCGTTGAAGAACACATGGCTGCCCATACGCATGATATAACCGTATTCCTTGCGGTGCCGGATGTATTCCTCATATACCTTGGGATACATGGCATAGGAGATGAATATCTTGTCGTCCTCTGCTTCGGGATAGAACTCATGCACCTGGCGTTTGATCTCATCCCAGTCTACGGGAGGCAAAAGTGCGCCGGGACGGCCCTCGATGGGCTTTTCGCCCTTCAGAACGATGTCCTGAAGCCACTTGGGGATGCCGCCCACAGGCTGGCCCATCAGACCCTTGCAGAAGCTGACCACGCTGTCCGGGTAGGCCAGGTTCGCGCCCTTCTCCCGGATATTTTCCGGGGTCAGGTTATTTTGCACCATGAAGATAGCCAAGTCGCCCACCATCTTGGAGGAAGGCGTGACTTTTATCAGATCGCCCAGCATATCGTTCACAGACTTATACATCTCCTTGACCTCGCCGAAGCGATCGCCAAGACCCAGAGCCTCAACCTGAGGCTGAAGGTTCGTGTACTGTCCGCCGGGTATCTCGTAGCGGTAGATGTCCGTGACCGGGCCGGTCAGGCCCTTGTCGAAAGCCTCATAGCGCAGGCGCACATCGGCCCAGTAATCCGCAAGCTCCTGAAGCCGCTGGGTGTCGAAGCCGGTGTCCCGCTCCTGCCCATGAAGAGCCTCCACCAGAGCGTTCATGGACGGCTGACTGGTAAGACTGGATAGAGGCTGAATGGCGGTGTCCACAATGTCCACCCCGGCCTCCGCCGCAAGAATATAAGCGGCTATCTGGTTGCCGGTGGTGTTGTGGGTGTGCAGATGGATGGGCAGGCCCACCTCCTGCTTCAGAACCTCTACCAGGCGCTTGGCGCTGTAGGGCTTCAGCAGGCCGGACATATCCTTGATGCAAAGGGTGTGAGCGCCGAATTTTTCCAGCTCCTTCGCGAATTTTACATAGTAATCCAGGGTATATTTATCGCTGTGGGGTTCCAGAATATCGCCGGTATAGCAGATGGTAGCCTCCAGGATCTTGTTCTGGTTCAGCACCTCATCCATAGCTGTCTGCATGGAGGGCATCCAGTTCAGACTGTCGAACACGCGGAACACGTCTATGCCCTCCCGTGCGGAGGTCTTCACGAAAGTCCGCACCAGGTTGTCGGGATAAGAGGCGTAACCCACCAGGTTGGAGCCGCGCAAAAGCATCTGGAACAGGATGTTGGGGATTTTCTCCCGCAGCATTTCCAGCCGCTCCCAGGGACTTTCATGCAGGAATCGATAGGCTGTGTCGAAGGTAGCGCCGCCCCACATCTCCAGGGAAAAGGCGTCCTTCAAAATCTCCGCCGTGCCGTCCGCCGCCTTGATCATGTCGCGTGTACGCATACGGGTGGACAGAAGGCTCTGGTGAGCGTCACGCATGGTAGTGTCGCAGATAAGAAGCTTTTTCTGGTCAAGCACCCACTGCTTCACGGCGTTGGGGCCTTGCTTGTCGAGCATTTCCTTGAGGCTGCCCTCATATTTGGCCGGCTCATGGGCCACAGGGAACCGCGGCGGCGCATACTGCTTGCGTTCGACGTTGGGGTTTGCCACCTGGATGTTCGCGATGTATTTCAGCACACGGGTGGCGCGGTCGCCGCCGGTGGCGTCAAACTCGAACAGCTCCGGGGTCTCGTCAATAAATTTGGTGTGGCAGCCGCCCTTGCGGAAGGTCTCGTTAGAGAGAATATTGGTTACAAAGGGGATGTTAGTTTTAACGCCGCGGACATGAACCTCATTGATAGCGCGGGTTGCCTTGCGGCAAACGCCCTCAAAGGTGTTGTCCCAGCTTGTGACCTTCACCAAAAGGCTGTCGTAATATGGGCTTATCACCGTGCCAGTGCTGGCGTTGCCGCCGTCCAGACGGACGCCCCAGCCGCCGCCGGAGCGATAAGCCGTGATCTTGCCGTTATCGGGCGCAAAATTATTCTTCGGATCCTCAGTCGTAACGCGGCACTGGATGGCATAACCATTTACATGAACGTCGTCCTGGCTGTTCAGGCCGATGTCCGGGCAGGACAGAGGATAACCCTCTGCCACGAGAATCTGCGCCCGCACAAGGTCGATGCCCGTCACCATTTCCGTGACGGTATGTTCCACCTGGATACGCGGGTTCATCTCGATGAAATAGTACTTGCCGGTCTTGTCTACCAAAAACTCCAGGGTACCGGCGTTGATATAGCCCACGGATTTGGCGATTTTCACAGCATCCGCCCGGATGGCTGCGATAAGATCCTGGGGTACACTCCAGGCCGGAGCAAACTCCACGACCTTCTGATACCGGCGCTGGAGAGAGCAGTCACGCTCACCCAGGTGATAGACGGTGCCATGCTCATCGCCCAGCACCTGCACCTCGATGTGCTTCGGCTCGACCAGGTACTTCTCGATGAAAATATCGCCGTTTCCGAAGGCTTTTTCTGCCTCAGAATGTACCAAGTCATAGGCCGCGACGACCTCGTCCTCGCTGTCACAGCGGCGCATACCACGTCCGCCGCCGCCGGCAGCGGCCTTCAGGATGATGGGGAAGCCATATTCCTTGGCCTTTTCCAGAGCGTCCTGGCCGTCCTTCAGAGGCACGGTGGAGCCGGGAATGATGGGCACGCCGCAGGCGATGGCCATCTCCTTGGCAGAGAGCTTGTCGCCCATTTTGTCCAGAATGTTGGACGGAGGGCCGATGAACTTGATGCCTGCCTCCTCGCAGGCGCGGGCAAATTCTGCATTTTCGGACAGGAAGCCATAACCAGGATGGATAGCATCCACCCCCCTGGTTTTTGCCATTTTGATAATGGCCGGAATATCCAGATAAGCTCCAAGGGGACTGTCGTTCTCGCCAATCAGGTATGCCTCATCAGCCCGCGTGCGGAACAGACTGTAGGTGTCCTCCTTGCTGTATATGGCAACCGTATGCAAGCCCAAATCATTGCAGGCCCGGAAGATACGAATTGCTATCTCACCTCGGTTGGCAACGAGGACTTTGGAAAATTTTTTCGGTTCTATGTTGCTCGCCTCCTTCATTAGCTTACATTATATTGCTAATTTCAGGATTTAACAAGTGAAATTCTGAAAATATTTGAATGGTTGATTGCATAATGAAGATGGACACTTGAAAAAGAAAATCCATAGTGAT
>JAJQCH010000193.1 GCA_021202795.1 Oscillospiraceae bacterium | reverse complement strand
ATCACTATGGATTTTCTTTTTCAAGTGTCCATCTTCATTATGCAATCAACCAGATAATTTTTGGAAATTTTCGATTACAAAGTGTTTAAAATTGTATTAAGGAACCGCACTATTTGTGATACTTGGCCCCGGCGGTGATGGACATAGCCCTGTAAAGCTGCTCTAAGAGCATAACGCGGGCCAGGTGATGGGGAAAGGTCATGTCCGACATGGAAAGCTTCCAGTCTGCGCGGGCCTTGGCCGCGGGGGGCAGCCCCTCTGACCCGCCGATCAGCAGACATATCCGGCTGCGGCCCTGGTTTGCAAGCGCTTCCAGCCGGGCGGCCAAACCGGGACTGTCGGTCTTTTCCCCCTCGATGCAGAGGGCGATCACATAGGCCCCCTTGGGGATTTTTCCCGCGATGTCCCCGTCCTCCGGCAGCTCGGTGATGTCCAGACGACAGTAGGCGGTCAGACGCTTTTGATACTCCCGGCAGGCGGCGATGTAGTATGGCTCCTTCAGCCGCCCCATGCAAAGGATGGTCAGATGCAGCATGGCGTGTCGTCCACCTCCAGCCGTCCCAGCTCCGGGGCCACAAAAAGCTGCGCGTCGGTGTCCTCCAGGCCACGGCTGACCGTTTTCATGGCCAGGGTGGGCAGATTGTTCTGTCGGGAGAGATGGCCCAAAACGATGCGCTCTGCGCCGCGATGGGCCAGCACGGAAGCGAGCCATGTACACTCGGCGTTGGAAAGGTGTCCCCGGTCGGACAAAATGCGCCGCTTCAAATACGCGGGATACGGCCCGTCGCGGAGCATACCCTCGTCGTGGTTCGCCTCGATCAGTACGGTTTCCGCCCCAGAGAGGTAATCGAGCATCACGTCCGTCACACAGCCGGTGTCTGTGGCCAGGGCGAAGGCCTGTCCCTCCGCCTCCAGACGATAGCCCGCGCTCTGGGGCGCGTCGTGAGGGGTGGGGAAGGGGGTCGCGGTCAGACCGTCCAGCGTCACAGGCTGCTCCATGGGGATGCCATGTATATAAGCGCTGGCCCCTGGAACAGACTGGCGCAGTGCCTCAGCCACAATCCCAGGGGCATAGACCGGCACGGGAAACTGCTTCAAAAGCACGGCAAGCCCCGCAATATGATCTGAATGTTCATGTGTGATGAAAATGCCGTCCAGCCCGTCCGGGGTCAAATCCTCGGCAGCCAGAGCGTTTTTTATCCGCTTGGCAGAGATGCCTGCGTCCAGCAAAACCCGCCGTCCCCCGCCCTGGAGCAAAGAACAGTTCCCGCCAGACCCGCTGGCAAACACCGTCAGCCGCATATTATACGACGGCCCAGCGAATAGGGCCTCTGGCGCTTGGCGTTTCCGGCTCGTCGATGCAGTGAATGTCCGCGCCCAGGGCCTGGAGCTTGCCCACAAGGTTTTCATAGCCCCGCTCGATATAGAAGATGTCCTCCACCTTCGTGACGCCGTGCGCCGCCAGTCCGGCCACCACCACGGCGGCCCCGGCCCGCAGGTCGCAGGCCTTTACGGTGGCCCCGGTCAGATGGCCGACGCCCTGGATAAAGGCGGCCTGGTCTTCCACCTGAATCTGTGCGCCCATTTTTTTCAGCTCCGCCACATATTTATAGCGACTGTCCCATACGCCCTCTGTCACTACGCTGACACCGGGAGCGCAGCATAATACCGCGCATATCTGGGGCTGCATATCTGTGGGGAAGCCGGGGTAGGGCATGGTTTTCACATTGGTGTGGCGCAATACCCCCTCCCGACTGACCAGGACAAAATCGTCCCCCTCTTCTATCTGAACGTTCATCTCCCGCAGCTTGGAGGAGATACACTCAAGGTGCTTGGGAATAACGTTCGCCACCCGCACGCTGCCTCCGCAGGCGGCCACGGCGGCCATATAGGTGCCGGCCTCTATCTGGTCGGGAATCAGGGCGTAGGTGCCGCCGTGGAGATGCTTCACGCCTCGGATTTTGATAACATCCGTTCCTGCACCTCTGACGTCCGCGCCCATGGAGTTTAAGAAGTTCGCCAGGTCAACGATGTGAGGCTCCCTGGCCACGTTTTCAATGACGGTGCGGCCCTCCGCCGTGGCGGCGGCGATCATGATGTTCACCGTGGCGCCCACGGACACTTTATCCAGGTAAATGGTCGATCCCTTCAGGCGGCCTGTTTTGGCTCTGGCGTTGATGAAGCCGCCGGAAACGTCCACCTCTGCGCCAAGGGCGGTCAGGCCCTTGATATGTTGGTCAATGGGGCGAACGCCGAAGTTGCAGCCGCCGGGCATGGTGCTGTAAGCCTCCCCAAAGCGGCCGAGCATGGCCCCAATAAGGTAGTAGCTGGCCCGAATACGCCTGGTCAGCTCCCACATTTCCTCCGGCAGATTGTCGATCTGCACGTCAGTACAGTCCAGCTCCATGGTGGATGGGTTTATCATCTTCACCTTGGCGCCCATATAAGTCAGAATACGAAGCTGGGTATCTACATCGCTGATTTGCGGCAGATTTTCCAACCGACAGACGCCCCGCACCATCAGAGCCGCGGGAATAATCGCTACGGCTGCGTTTTTCGCCCCGGAAATCTCCACCTTACCATGGAGGGGTTGACCTCCGTGTATTACATACTTTTCCATAAATCTCTCCACTTCCACTTCTGGATAGGGATGCGCTGGGTACCCCCTATGCGCTGACCGCGTCAGGGGAAACCGATTGCGTCATGGATACCATAACCAATCACAGCGTATTCTACCACATATGCAAAGAAAAATCAAACGAAAATTGCAAGTGCAAGTTGAACACATCCGCGAAAAGCTTCAAT
>JAJQCH010000190.1 GCA_021202795.1 Oscillospiraceae bacterium | reverse complement strand
TCTATTGAAGCTTTTCGCGGATGTGTTCAACTTGCACTTGCAATTTTCGAACAAATTTAAGAGGTTTTGAGGTTGAAAATGTAACTATTTTGACGTATGCTATAGGATGGTTGTTTCATTCAGGCGACAGAATGACATCCAACACTCTTGCAGCCAGGCGGTCTTTGACCGCAGGAAGGTGGATAATGTGAAAAAGACTGTTCGTGTACTTATCATCGCCCTGACAGTGGCGGGACTGGCGCTTTTGTGCGCCTGCTCCGGCGCGGCGCTGGCCATCAGCTTCGGCGCGAAGAGCGAGACCTCTGCCGTGGACACCGGCTTTATCTTCTCCCTGCGCTGCGAAGACGACCAGGGAAATGTCTACAGCGCTGACCCGGAGGGCTATTATGAGCCGGGTACGGAAATCACTATCCACGCCACCTGGGGGGACGACGCGGCTTTCTATTGCTGGACGCTGGGCGACACCCTGGAAAACAAGGGTACCGTGCTGAGCTATGACAAGGACTACACCTTCACGCTGGAGGAGGACACCTACATATATGGCAACTTCCGCTCCAACGACACCGCCCTGGTGCTGTATCACGCAAACGGCGGCACCGTTGTGGAGACCGGGAATGATACGCTTTGGGATGAGTTCTCCCTGGCTTATTACCTCTACCCCAACACATTGGCGGATATGGGGTATTTTGAGTACGAGGGCTATAACCTGATTGGCTACAACACCGAGCCGGACGGCTCCGGCGAGTTCTATAACGTAGGCGGTAAGGCCTTCGAGGACACTGACGAGGTCATAGAGCTTTACTGCGTCTGGAGCGAGCAGACCCCCAGCCGCTATTTCAGCTTTGACTACAGCTACGACTACGAGGGCTGGATGGTATCCGGCTATGTGGGCGATTTTGACGAGGTCAGCATCCCCACCACCTTCAACGGCGAGCCTGTGGTGGGCGTGGCCGAGGGGGCCTTGACCGGGGCCGAAATGACCACGCTGGTGCTGCCCTCCTGCCTCCAGGTCATCGAGGACTATTCCTTCAACGAGTGCGCAAACCTTACCACTGTATATGTATATGACTCCCTGACCTATATTTCCGACGATACCTTTGACAACGACGAGAGTCTGACCACCGTGTATTTCAGCGCGGCCACAAACCCGAAGTTCTCCAACTGGTTCAATAACCACTCCAAGAAGGTGGAGCTGATGGCCTATTGGACGCAGGAGACCGACGACCCCATCATGATATGCCTGGGCGGCTCCTCCACGGCCTACGCCCTGGACGCACAGCTTCTCCAGGAGCTGATAGACGAGGATTACATCGTCCTCAACTGTGGCTCCAACGGAGCGAACCTGTTCAACATGACCAGCGAGTGGGCCATGCACTTTTTACGGGAGGGCGATATGCTCCTGCAAATTACGGAATACAGCTTCTGGCAGCTCGGCGGCGTCCAGTGCCGGTGGGAGAGCTTCCGCTCCTTTGAGAGCTGCTATAACGTGTTCAGTTGGGTGGACGCGGGGCAGTACACGGAGTTTTTCAACTCCTTCTGCACCTATCTGACCTCCCGCGCCAGCATGACGGATATGACCTATGAGGATTACCAGAGTACCCTTGCCCCCAACGGTTATTACGACATTCAGGGTACGCTGAAGATCATCGCTAAGGCCAACGGCAGCGCGGACTTCCACACAGGCCGGAGCATTTATTTCAGCGGCGACTGGCTGTATAGCTACATGATTTACTATTTAAACCGGCAGTATTCCCGCCTGGACGATATGGGCGTGACCTACGCCATGGCGTTCACCCCGCTGAACGAAAACTCCCTCTACAGCTATCAGACCGACGAGGCCATGGAGGAGTTTGAGGACTACCTGGACGAGGTGCTGAACATCACCATCGTCAGCGATTTGCAGGAGAACATCTTCGAGCCGGAGATATTCTTTGACGACGACTACCACCTTTCCGCCGACGGCCGGGAGATTTACACCACCCAGCTTGCGGAGGATTTGAACGAGTATTTCGCCTCTCTCTCCGAGGAGGCCGCGGACTAAGCCAGCCCTTCCGGGGCAATACATCAGAAGGGTATTCGCTTTTTCATGACTTCATCTGACTACATTTTCCTAGCCCTTTGCGGGGTGTCTGTGCTGCTGCTGGCGCTGGCCGCCTTCGTGCGGCCCCTGGCAAAGCCCTGTTCCGTCCTGTGCCTTATATGGATGGGGGCGGCGCTGCCGGTGCTGTTCTTTCTGACCTATGCCTGGCGCTATTTGCTGCTGTTTTACCTCATCTCCGGCGCCTTCGGACTTCTGTTTCTGTTTGGAGGACGGCGGCCATGACCTTTAACTCGATTCAGTTTCTTATCTTCTTCCCGGTGGTATCGCTGCTGTACTTTCTGCTGCCCCATCGGTTCCGCTGGATGCTTCTGCTGGCGGCCAGCTACTATTTCTATATGAGCTGGAACCCCCGGCTGGTGTTTCTCATCCTGTTCACCACCGTGGTCAGCTATACCGCCGCCCGCGTTATGGAGCATTGCGAGAGCAAAAAGAAGAAAAAGCTGTGCCTGATCGTCGCGCTTTGCGCCTGTCTGGGCGTGCTGTTCTTCTTCAAGTACTTTAACTTCCTCTCCTCCACGGTGACAGCGATTCTGCGGGCCGTGTCCCTGAATGTGGACGATTTCCTGCTGGATTTGATTTTGCCGGTGGGCATCTCCTTCTATACCTTCCAGACGCTGTCCTATGTCATCGACGTATACCGGGGTACCATCCAGGCAGAGCATCACTTCGGGTATTACGCGCTGTTCGTCTCCTACTTCCCACAGCTTGTGGCGGGGCCTATCGAGAGGCCGCAGAATTTGCTGCCCCAGCTCAAGGCGGAGCATCATTTTCAGCAGGACAATTTCCACGCGGGGATGAAAACGCTCATCGCGGGCTTTTTCAAAAAGGTGGTGGTGGCCGACCAGCTCGCCACTTATGTGGTGGCGGTGTATTCAGACCCCTCCGCCGCCACGGCCCCAGCCATCATCCTGGCAACGATCATGTTCTCGTTTCAGGTATACTGCGATTTCTCCGGCTATACGGACATCGCCGTGGGCTGCGCCCGCATCATGGGCGTGAAGCTGACACAGAATTTCAACCTCCCCTACTCCTCCCGGAGCTGCCATGAGTTTTGGGAGCGCTGGCATATCAGCCTCACAAGCTGGTTCCAGGACTATGTGTTCTATCCCCTGGCCATGAACAAGAAGCTGACCCGCTTTGCCCGCAAGGTCGGCAAGAAGCTCAAAAAGCCCCGCTTTGGCTCCATGTTCCCGCCCTGCGTGGCTCTGTTCATCACCTTCCTCCTCTCCGGCCTGTGGCACGGGGCAGCCTGGACATATGTGCTGTGGGGCGCTATCCACGGGCTGTATCAGGTCATTGAGCGCGTCACCGAGCGAGGCCGGGAGCGGCTTCAGGACAAGCTCCATATAAACCGGGAGAGCAGGCTTTTCGCCTTCTGGCAGATGGCGGTGGTATTCGTCCTGTGCAGCTTCGCGCTGATTTTCTTCCGGGCAAACTCCGTGTCTGACCTGGGCAGCCTGCTGAAAAACCTGTTCACCAACTGGACGCTCCGGGGTACCTTCGGCCTTCTGGGCATGGACTGGGTGGACGCGGGCATCACCATCGCAAGCCTTGTTATTATGACTTTGATGGACCGCATCTTCGTCCACGGCTGGCCTGTCCGCCGCCCGGCGGGCGGCTCTCTTGTGACGGCGGAGGTCAGCGCATTTCTGCTGCTGGCTGTGGCCGCGTCCTGGCTGTTGCTTCTGGCCGGGGACGGAGCCTCCGCTTTCATCTATTTCCAATTCTGACGCTAAGGAGAACGAATGAGCAAAACACTGAAAATCGTACTCGCCATCCTCCTGGTGTTAGCGCTGGGCGTTTTTGTGGTGGTGGAGACCGTATTACTCCTGCCGGAGCAGTTTGACCATCTCTACCTTGGCGAGCTGGCGGACAAATACCTTCGCCTCCGCACGGTGGACGCGACGGAGGAAAACAAGATTATCGTCATTGGCGGCAGCAGCGTGGCCTTTGGCATTAACAGTCAGCTCATGGAGGAATATCTGGGTATGCCGGTGGTGAACTTCGGCCTGTATGGACCGCTTGGCACCACAGTCATGATGGATCTGACCCGCGGCTATATAAACGAGGGAGACATTATCGTCCTGGCCCCGGAGACCGATTCCCAGACCATGTCCATGTACTTCAACGGCGAGATCACATGGGAGTGCATAGACAGCGATTTCACCATGCTCTTTAAGATTCGCCCCCACAACTGGGGCGATATGCTGGGCAGCTTCTGGTCATACGCCACGCAGAAGCTGAATTTCTACCGCTTCGGCAAGCCAGAGGCGGACGGCGTATATGACCACGACTCCTTCAACGAATACGGAGACCTCATCTACACCCGCGAGGAACCTATCATGGACGACTGGTACGATACGGAGGTGCTGGTTGACCTGGATCCCTCCATTGTGGAGGATGAGTTCATCGACTATGTGAACGAATACATCGCCTACTGCGAGAGCCAGGGGGCCACGGTGTATTACTCCTGGCCACCCATGAATGAGCTGGCCGTCCAGCAGGACGAGGAGGGCGTACTGGCTTTCGCCACCTATATCCGGGAAAATATCGACTGCCAGGTCATCTCCGACATTACAGACTATATTATGGACGCCGGGTATTTCTATGACACCAACTACCATGTCACAGACCGGGGCGCTATCGTCCACACCACCCGGCTGATACAGGATTTAATTAACGTCATCTCCGACGGCGAGCTTGTTTCCATCGAGCAGCCCGAACCGCCCCAGCGGGGCGACGGCTCCGGCGAGCCTACCGGCGAGATCGAGGACGAGGACGCTGTGGAAACAGAGGACGCAGAAACCAAGGAAACGGAAGACGCAGAACCCACGCCCACCCCCACCCCGGAGGTGGAGGAGACCGGCTCCAGCGAGGACGCGGAATACTTCATCGCGGAAGCCTATTCCGGCGGGGACGGCCTTATTCTCACCGGCGTGACCGACGAGGGCAAGCAGCAGGACACCCTGGAGGTTCCCTGGGAAATCGACGGGGAAAAGGTGCTGGCCATCGACGAGGGATGCTTTGACGGCTGCCAGGTAAAAAGCATTTATATTCAGTCCAATATCGAGCGCATTATGGCCGGCGCGTTCGGCACGACCACCAGTCTGACGGGCATCTACATCGACGCTCAGGGCGGCGGCATCCTTGTCCCCTGGACGGGCTTGCTGGACGGAGCGCCCAGCCGCGCCAGGATATACGTCTCCCGGGAAAACTACGGCTCCTTTATCGCGGACTACTTCTGGGGGAACTATAACGACAGGATCTCCATTGAATAATATTCCCCGCTCCGGTGAACTGGCTCAACACGTCAGGGATATGACCGGGACGCATGGAATGACGGACTGAAAGCGCTGATCACAGCATCAAATCCACGCAAAAATACCAGGCTGAACCTCAACCGAAGTCCAGCCTGGTATTTTTATGCCACGATTCCGTCAGTCCGGCGCAGCAGGCCGGGGGCCGGGGAGACGTCGCTCGCTCTCCGGCCTGAACTGCAAAATCTCCCGCTTCTCAATGCTCTTCCGTTTTGCCCTGCTCCTCCTCGAAGTCCATCGGCTCCTTGAGGGGGCGCAGTTCCACAGTGATGATTTCTTCGTTGTCGAACCAGTCATCGTCATCTATGTCGATGGAATACATATAGGGCAGATTCACTTCCGGGCCGGGATACAGCTCTACCCGGCTGTCGCTGTGGTCATAGCCGTAGCCCTGACCGCCGTCATAGGACATCTTGATGCCGATGGGCGTCCCCGCCTCGTCCCGGACGTAGTCAATGAATCTGGCCCCCACCGTGTTCAGATGACTCAGGCGGATACCCCAGTCGTTCCATACCACATAGAAATACTCTTTTTCCACTGTCCGTTCCTCCTTTTTCGAATCGTTGCACCCCCTACTGGGGGCTGGGCTGATGTTGGGTCAGAAGCGATCCCACAAAGCTTCCTCGGCGGCCTTATGCCCCTGGGCGGCAGCCTTTTCGAACCACTCTTTGGCCTTCGCGCGGTTCCGGGCTACGCCCTGGCCGTAATAATAGCATACGCCCAGATTGTGCTGCGCCTGTGCTTCGCCCTGTTGGGCGGCCTTTTCGTACCAATAGACGGCCATGACCTTGTCCTCCGCTACGCCCTCGCCGTTGTCATAGCAAACGCCCAGATTGCACTGCGCTCCTGCATGGCCCTGCCGGGCGGCCTTTTCATACCATTGAGCGGCCTTGTCCTTTTTCACAACCCCGTTTCCCCAGCCATAATAACAGGAAAGGCCCGCACCGTACTGCGCCTCTGCGTCGCCCTGCTCGGCGGCCCGTGTGAACCAGTAAGCAGCCCGGGATTTACTTATGTACCTCATGCCCTTGCCGTTATAATAGCAAAGAGCCAGATTGTACTGCGCCGCTACAACGCCCTGCTCGGCGGCCTTCTCGTACCACTGGGCAGCTTTTTCCTCGTTCACAGCCACGCCCCGACCGTTGGCATAGCAAAGGGCCAGATAGAACTGCGCACTGGCATGGCCCAGCCAGGCGGCCTTCTCAAGCAGGGGAACCGCCTGTTCATATTCCTCTGCCCAGTAGCTCCTCATGCCCGTCTCATAGGCCTTCTGGGCTTCTGCGGCGGCTTTCGCTTCTGCATCCTTGGCCTCTGCGGCGGCTTTCGCCTCGACGGCAGCCCTGGCTTCCGCAGCCTTGGCCTCTGCGGCAGCTTTCGCTTTCGCCGCGGCCCTGGCTTCTGCCTCCCTTTTGTCGTCGGCGGCCATTTTCTTATTCAGCTCATCTTCGGTCCGTTGATACCCTCCCGCCGATGCCTGCTTGTACAGGGCGTTAGCCCGCTCCCAATCCCTGGGTGTGCCCCGCCCCATTTCATAGCAGCGCCCCAGGTGATAATACGCCGACGGCGTACCCTGCTCGGCGGCCTTTTCGTACCATTCAATCGCCCTCCATTCGTTTTGGGCCACGCCCCAGCCGCGATCATAGCAAAAGCCCAGTTCATCCTGGGCCTTTCCGTGACCCGCCGAGGCGGCCTGTTTCAGCAGGGAAAATGCCCGCTTGTAGTCAGACTGCAACAGGGCCGCATGGCCGTTCTTATAAAGCTCCTCTGCCGCGGCCTGCTCATACCAGTAGACGGCCAGTCTGTCATTCCGTCGCACGCCCAATCCATATTGATAGGCAAGAGCCAGAGCGCTCTGTGCCTTTGCATAGCCCTGCCGGGCGGCCTTTTCATACCACTGAGCGGCCTTGGCGCTGTCCCGATTTACTCCCTCACCGTTTGAATAGCACTCTCCAAGATGGTATTGTGCGTCTGCATCTCCCTGCTGTGCGGCCTTTTCATACCACTGGGCAGCCTTGGCCTTGTCCACAGCCACGCCTTTGCCACAATCATAGCAAGCGCCCAGGCAGAACTGCGCCCTGGCATGGCCCAGCCGGGCGGCCTTCTCAAACAGAGAAGCCGCCTGTTCATATTCCTTCGCCCGGTCGCGCTTCATGGCTTCGTCATAGGCGTTCTGGGCTTCTGCGGCGGCTTGTTTCGCCGGTTCCGGCTTGGGTGCGGCGGCCTTGGGCGCGCCTGTCGTGAGGGTGGATACGGGCTTCGGCTTCTGGGCAGGCTGTTTGGCTGTCGGGGGCTTGGGGACAGGCCTGGTTTTTGCCAGGGCATCCTTGGAAGCCTCTCTCAACTCGCTTGCAAACCTCGCCGCTGCGGTGGAGCCTTTCTTCGCTGCCTGGTCGTACAGGGCAAGGGCCTTCTCCGTATCCTGGGTTACGCCGTCGCCGTCCCGATAGCAGTGGCCCAAATAGATCATTCCCCGCGGCTCACCCTGCTGGACGGACTGCTCATACAGGGAAATCGCCTTTGCCTTGTCCATAGGCACACAGCGACCGATGGCATAGTAATACCCCAGATTGCACTGCGCCAGAGCGTTGCCCTGCTGAGCGGCCCTTTCGTACCAGAAGAGGGCCTTGTCAAAGTCCTGGGTCACGCCATCTCCACGGGCATAGCAAACGCCCAGCTCATTTTGCGCCGCTCCATAGCCCTGCTGTGCAGCCTGCTCATACCATTGGACAGCTTTGGCCTTGTCAACCTCCACAACATTGTTGCTAAGGGTTTTCCCGAAAAAGTAGCGCCTACCCAGGAAGTATTGCGCATCTGCATAACCCTGCTCCGCAGCCTGCTCCAGCATGGCAAAGGCCTTAGCATTATCTCGCTCCATAAAAATTGCCTCAATCAGCTCATCCGAGGTGCGGGGCTGCGGAGCGGACTCTGTTGTGTGGGCTGTGGGTTCAGCCTCGGCGGCGGCTTCCATCGGTTTCATTCCTCGTTCCTTGGGCAGCATATGATCTCCTCCTGTGTCCTCTTGTCTGTGTTGCAATATCTGTCGGATCTCACTTCTTTCATCATTATGACATATTTGTCTTCGGAAAGCAACGAGCTAAACCTCAATATTTTTAATACTACTGAAATCATGGGGTGCCGGATGATCGGGCGGGTGGATGTGAGCGGGGGCAATTTTTATTGCATAAGAAAACCGCCTTCCGAAGAAGACGGTTTATATATATCATAGCCTGAAATTTGGTGGAGATAAGCGGGATCGAACCGCTGACCTCTTGAATGCCATTCAAGCGCTCTCCCAGCTGAGCTATACCCCCAGATCGGCTATGATTATATATTGAATTGAAATGCCGGGGTGTGAAAAAGATTTGCTTGAACCCCTGGCAGATTGCGCGTTTGTGAACCACTCCCTCGCAACAGGTGTTATCTTAACACCTTTTTTTCGATCTGTCAACAACTTTTTTCAACTCAAGGGGAATTTTTTACAGCACCTTGTTCAGGTCGTTGAGAATCCGCTCGAACAGCTCCAGCTCCTCCGGGGTGTAGGATTGCTTCAGCTCCTCCACGCCGTTGGCGATGAAGGGATAGTCGGTATTGTAATAAGAATAGAACCGATCCCCCACTGTCACGCGGCACTCCCGCCGATCCTCCTCAGAGGTGGTGCGCATGGCGTAGCCCTTGGAGACCAGGTTGTTGATTTTATAGGTCGCGTTGGGCTGGGAAATGCCCAGCGTGTCCGCAAAGGTGCTGACGGTGGGGTTCTTCAGCAGATAGATGACGTCGGCGGCGTAAGCCTCCGTGGCGCTTAACGAGCCGTCCCGCTCCTTGACGCGGCTGAACAGCTCGTGATAGTGCTTGAGCCGAAGCTTTTCATAAAGCGTTTTGATTTCCTGATAAAGCATAACTTTACTCTCCCGTTACAGATAGGTTACTATTTTATTCCTTTTGCGGCACGTTTGTCAATACCTGGAAATGCAGCGCTTATGGCTGCTCCGCATCTATCCAGCGGCGGTACCTGGCTTCTATTTCGCAGTTCGTATTGGGGTATACCCGGCATAGAAGCCCTCGCAGGGGATAGGCGCCGCTGAAAGGGTCTCCGGGCGGCTCGCCCCGCGTCAGCAGGTTAATATTGGATTCCTCCCACCCATAGTCCGGCGGGCCGGCCTCCGGATACCACCAGCCCATCTCACAATTTATCACCCGCGGATCCATTTCCGGCGTCAGCCAGGCCTTCTGGGTAATGCGCCCCCGCTGGTTTTCAATCCAGATCCATTCTCCATCCCGAATACCATATTTGGCGGCTGTTTCAGGGTGCAGGCTGGCACGCGGAAACGGCCACTGCTTTCGCAGCGACTTTATCTGACGATTATTGGAAATAAAATAAGGCTGTCTGCGACCTCCGGTGGTAAGAACCAAAGGAAAGCGTTCAGCAAGATCCGGCCTGCTGACCGGCGTTTCCTGATCCTCCGTCCAGAACGGCAGCGGATCTCCGCCGCTGTCCTTCAGTCGTTGGGAATACAGCTCCGCCTTGCCGGACGGGGTGTTAAAACCATGGGTTTTATATTGATAATAATTGCGCGGCGGCACCACATAGGCGGCCTGTTTCAGTGCGTCAAAATCCATTCCCGCATACTGGGGATAGCGGCGGCCCATCTCCTCCAGGCACCCGTCCAGTATTTCCCGCTGTGAGTCCGCGCCGTAGTCCAGTCCCATACGGCGGCAAAGCTCAAGGAAAAATTCCTCGTCCGGCTTGCACTCCCCCACCTGCGCCACCTTTTGCTGGCAAAGCAGCGCCTGGTCGCCAAATTCGGGAAACGGATACATAGAGTCCAGCTCCGGCCACAGCGCCGCAGGCAGAAGAATATCGGCAAGCTCCGCTGTCGGCGTTTTGAAAAAGTCCATATAGACGAAAAATTCAAGCTTGCTGAGGCACTCAAACGTATGCCTTGCATCCGGCATAGACAGCAGAGAGTTATTCGCATGGGACAGCAACGCCCGGATGGGATAGGGTTTCCCTGTACGCATGGCCTCCAGCGTCAGCCAGGGGTGGGCAAACATTTTCGGCGAGGCGGTGCCATCGTTTAGTGGAAAGTCCCCGGATATAATCTTCTTCCCCTGGGCAGGAGAAAGCCGGTCGAACAGCGGGTCAGCGGCGGGAGCGATCTCCTTGCTTGGCACAAAGCCGCCCGGCACATCCCAGTTCCCGGTCAGCAGCGGCAGCATATAAATGGCCCGGCAGGTCTGAAAGGAATTGCTGGTCTGTTCTACGGCGCAGCCCCATTCCAGCGCCAGAGGCTTTATGGTCGCGATCAGACGCGCCGCCTCCACCATATCCGCCGTCGGCACCCATGTGATTTGAGATACCCTCTCCGCCGGATACTCGGCGCATCTGGCCTTCAGCGCCGGAAATCCAACCGTCCAGCGCTCCACAAAATCCCGGTCATACCAGCCGTTTTCAATCAGAATATTCAGCAAGCCCAGCACCAGCGCGCCATCCGTCCCAGGCCGGGGACGCAGCCATAACCGGGCCTTCGGCGTCAGTTCCGTGGGCAGCGGGTCAACAACGATAAGCGGCGTTCCCGCACGGGCCGCATCCTTGACGTGCCATTGCAACTCTCCGTCCGCACCGCTGACAGCCGGATTCGCGCCCCAAATTAAAATGCCACCGGGCTTCACGCTTCCATAATAATCCACGCCGGCAAACACCCCGGTGGTATATTCTCCGGCATTCTTTCGGGGGCCAAGGCAAATCAGCGCCCCAGAGGACGTCGCGTTCGGTGTCCCCAAAATATTTGCAAACCGCCAGTACTGCGCCAGGTGATGCCGCCCGGTGCCGGTTGTCAGCGCAATACACTCCGGGCCGTAGGTTTCCCGATAACAGGTAAGCCTGTCTCCGATCTCGTCATATGCCTCGTCCCAGGATATGCGCTCCCACTTTCCGCTGCGCTTCGGCCCAATGCGGCGCATTGGATAGAGAAGCCGATCAGGGTGATACATCTGCTCTATAATCGACATTCCCTTCGGGCAGGCGCGTCCTTGATTCAGCGGCCCATTTGGATCCGGGCGTACCTTCGTGACCCGTCCATCCTGCACCGTAAGAATGTGCATACACCCGCCATGACATCCCCGGCAGGAAGTTATATACTCCGGCATCGCTGGCTCCTGTTATTCCATATTTGCCCCTTGCTATGCTACACCCAGCCCCAGGCACGGGGCATCTTGCCGCCTGGGCTGCTAAACTCTGCGTCCAAAAGCATCCGTCAGCTCTCCCCCGCCCGTTACAATATATAAAGGTTCGGCAGGAAAAGAACTCGCTTCGCCTTTATATTACACGAAATCAATCTAAAATTCCATAGCGCTTGGAAAAAAGCGTTTGAATTTGCTCTGACGCATTTGTTCCCGGCGAAAAAATGATTTAAAAAGCAATCTGCATCGGCACGATCGCATCCGCTCCAAAAAAATAAAAAAGCGAGACGTATCAATACATTGTGCGGGTTTTGGGTCGTCGAATCAGTTGACTATTTTGGTTAATCATGGTATATCATTATATAATAACAACGTCAAGGCTGGGGGCTGTAGCATATGGGAAAAACATTGATGGTTCTGGACGGCAACTCCATTGTGAACCGGGCTTATTATGGGATCCATATGCTCAACGCCCCGGACGGAACGCCTACCAACGGAGTATACGGTTTTGTGGCCATATTGGAGCGGCTGCTGGAGCTGGAATCGCCGGACGGGGTGTGTGTGACCTTCGACGTTCACGCCCCCACCTTCCGCCATGAGATGAGCGACGCCTATAAGGCTACCCGCAAGCCTATGCCGGAGGATTTGCAGACGCAAATACCGATATTAAAGAAGCTGCTGGACGCCATGGGTATCCGCCGGTACGAGCTGGCCGGATGGGAGGCCGACGACCTGCTGGGGACGATGGCGGCTTCCTGTGAAGGCGCGGGATGGAAATGCCTTCTGGTGACGGGGGACAAGGACGCCTTCCAGCTCATCACGGACGCGACCCACGTCGTTCATATCAAAACCCGCCAGGGGCAGACGGAGACCATTGAGTACGACCCCGCCCGCTTCCGGGAGGAATACGGCTTCGAGCCGCTGCGGATGGTGGATTTGAAGGCCCTGATGGGAGATTCCTCGGACAATATCCCCGGCGTGCCGGGCATTGGGGAAAAATCCGCCCTGACCCTGCTGCGCCAGTTCGGAACCCTGGATGGAGTGTATAAGAATATTGAGGACGCCGCAATAAAGCCCGGACAGCGAAAAAAGCTGACGGAGGGCGAGGCCAGCGCCCGTCTGTCGTATACCCTCGCGACCATACGGAGGGACGTCCCAATAGATTTTGTGCCGGAGGAAAATCTCTGGTCGCTGAAGCCGGACGCGGCGCTGTATGATATATGCAGCCGCCTGGGCTTTGGACGGTTCATCAAAAAATGGGGCCTGGCGCCGGACGCGGAAACGGCTGCCGTGCAGCAGGCAGAGGCTCTGCCGAACAGGGAATATACAGGTGAGGAGCTGTTTGCGGTGTTGGAATCGGCGGCATATATCGCCGTCTGGCCAGAAGAGGGACTGGACGTTCTCACGCTTTGCGACGGGCAAGCCGTGTTTCAGGTAAGCTGGACACAGGCAGGGCTTGTATATAACGAATTTCTCAGGACGCTGTTTTCCTCCAGGGTGAAAAAGCTGGGCCATAACGTAAAGGATCTGATGTCTCTTTTACTGGCCGACGGCCTGGAAACAGAGGGCTTCGTGTTCGACACCGCCCTGGCCGGGTATCTGCTGGACGCCACCGCATCGGATTACAGTCTGCCAAAACTCTCCCGCCAATACCTGAGCCGGGAGCTTGACAAGGCGGAAGCCATATACGCGCTGTACCAGATCTTGCCAGGAAAGCTGGAGGAGCTGGGGATGAACACGCTGTATTATGAGATAGAGCTGCCCCTGTGTCCTGTTCTGGCAGATATGGAACGAACGGGCTTCCTGGTAGACAGAACCGCGCTTTACGAGTTTGGACAAAGCCTGACGGAGGGCATTACGGCACTTCAGCAGGAAATATGGCGTCAGGCGGGGGACGAGTTTAATATCAATTTCCCAAAGCAGTTGGGAGAGGTACTGTTCGAGCGGCTGGGCCTTCCGACGGGAAAGAAGAACCACCGGGGCTGGAGCACCAGCGCGGATGTGCTGGAACGGCTGCGGGACAAGCATCCCATTGTGGGCCAGGTGCTGGAGTACCGGGAGCTGACGAAGCTGAAAAGCACCTATACGGACGGGCTTATGAAGACCATCGGCCCGGACGGGCGGATACACACCACCTTCCAGATGACCGCAACGGACACGGGGCGTCTGTCCTCCCGCGACCCGAATTTGCAGAATATCCCCATTCGCCGTCAGCTTGGCTCCGGCATCCGGCGGATGTTTGTGGCTGGGCCGGGCAATGTGCTGGTGGACGCGGATTACAGCCAGATAGAGCTGCGCATCCTCGCGAACATCTCCGGGGACGAGACCATGACCAACGCCTTCCTGTCCGGGGAGGACATTCACGCCGTCACAGCAAGCCAGGTGTTCGGCGTCCCTTTGGAACAAGTGACGGGTCAGCTCCGCTCCCAGGCCAAGGCCGTAAATTTCGGCATCGTCTACGGCATATCCGCCTTCTCCCTGGCGGATGACATCGGCGTTTCCACTGCCGAGGCCAAGACCTATATTGACACCTATATGGAGAAATACCACGGAGTTCGGGAGTATATGGCAAACGTCATCCGGCAGGGAACGGAGCAGGGCTATGTGTCCACCCTCTTTGGCCGTCGGCGGTATATGCCGGAGCTGAAGGCCTCGAACTTCAACGTCCGCTCCTTCGGGCAGCGGGTGGCCCGGAATATGCCCATCCAGGGGACAGCGGCGGATATTATCAAGCTCGCCATGATTCGGGTGTATAACCGACTGAAAAAAGAGCTGCCCCAGGCAAGGCTTCTTCTCCAGGTGCATGACGAGCTTATTGTGGAGTGTCCCGCGGATATGGCGGAGCAGGCCGCCGTGATATTGGACGTGGAAATGGAAAACGTAGTCCACTATCCCGTTCCTCTGACGGCGGACACCGGCACAGGGACAAGCTGGGCGGACGCCCATTGACGCCATGGAGATAATAAACGCCCTGCCGGATCATATTGACCAGATTTCGGCCCTGGAAGCTCTCTGCTTTGAGACCCCCTGGCCGCTGGATATGATTTCCCGCCTTCGGGAGCAGTTTATCGTGGCAGTGGAGGGAAACACGGTGCTGGGCTATGCCGTGCTGTCCACTGTGCTGGACGAGGCGAGCCTGGATAAGATAGCTGTGGCCCCGGTCATCCGCCGCCGGGGAATAGGCAAGGCCCTGCTGGACGCGGTCATCGCCCGCTGCCAAGCGCAGGGCATGGCTACCCTAACCCTGGAGGTTCGTGCCTCCAACCAGGCGGCCATCGCCCTATACGAAAACGCCCGCTTCACCCCAGTGGGCTGCCGGAAAAATTACTATGAAAAACCCAGAGAGGACGCCATAATTATGACGTTGGTGATGTGAAATGCTTATTTTATCCGTGGAATCGTCCTGTGATGAGACGGCGGTGGCGCTGGTGGAGGACGGGCGGCGGGTGCTTACCGACCAGATATTCTCCCAGGTGGCGCTGCACAAAATATACGGCGGCGTGGTGCCGGAAATCGCGGCCCGCAGTCATTTGGAGGTCATCGTCCAGTTGGCTGACCGGGCCTTAAAGGAGTCCGGGGTATCCCGTCGGGACATCGACGCGGTGGCCTGCACCTACGCCCCCGGCCTTATCGGCGCGGTGCTGGTGGGGGTGAATTTCGCGAAAAGCGCGGCCCTGGCCCTGGACGTGCCGCTGATACCCGTCCACCATATCCGGGGCCATATCGCAGCCAATTATATCGCCTACCCGGAGCTGGAGCCGCCCTTTTTGTGTCTTGCCATCTCCGGGGGCAACACCATGCTGGTGGACGTGCGGGGATATACGGATATGCGTGTTCTGGGCCGGACGCGGGACGACGCGGCGGGAGAGTGCTTCGACAAATCCGCCCGCGTCATGGGACTGGGCTATCCCGGCGGCAAGCCCATCGACGACCTTTCCCAGACCGGGGACGATCGCCGCTATGACCTGCCGCGACCCTATGTGGGGGACAACCCCTTTGACATGAGCTTTTCCGGCCTGAAAACCAGCGTCGTGAACATCGTCCATCACTGCGAGCAGACCGGGGAGCCGCTGGATAAACCGGGCCTCGCGGCCAGCCTTTGCCGGGCTGTGTCGGAATCCCTGGTGGGCCGCACCATGGAGGCGGCAAAAATGCTGGGCTATCAGCATATCGCCGTGGCCGGGGGCGTTGCGGCCAATTCCCGCATACGCCGGGATTTTCAGGCGGCGTGCGAGGAAGCCAGCAAGACCCTATATACCCCGCCCATGCGCCTTTGCGGGGACAACGGGGCCATGATCGGCGCCCAGGGCTATTATGAATACCTGGCGGGCACGCGGGCCGACAGCGACTTGAACGCCTACGCCACAATGGAGCTGTGAGATATGGTCTATATATCAAATTCTGAACGGGAGACGGAGGCGCTGGGAGAGCGGTTTGGTGCGGCTGTGCCGGACGGTTCCGTGGCCGCACTGTATGGCGATTTGGGCTGCGGTAAGACCGCCTTTGTCCGGGGCATGGCCCGGGGCATGGGTCTGGATGTGCCAGTCACAAGCCCGACTTTTACGATTGTGAACGAGTACATAGGCCCCCGGTGCCTTTTCCATTTTGATATGTACCGCCTGTCCGACGCGGAGGAGCTATACGACATTGGCTGGGAGGACTATTTGGGCCGAAACGGCGTGTGCGCCGTGGAGTGGAGCGAAAACGTCTCCGGGGCCTTTGAGGGGGACGAGTACGTGATACGCTTTTTCAAGCTGTCAGACTCCCAGCGGGAAATTTCTATCGAAGGGGGGCCGCAGAAATGCTGATGCTGGCGCTGGAAAGCTCTGCCAAGGCCGCCTCCGCGGCCATATTTGAGGACGGGGCCATGCTGGGACTGTCCGTGGCCAATGCCGGACTGACCCACAGCCGCACCCTGCTGCCGATGGCGGAGGCGCTGCTGAAAAACCTGGATAAGAAGCTGACAGACCTGGACAGTGTGGCCGTGGCCCAGGGGCCAGGCTCCTTCACGGGCCTGCGTATCGGCCTGTCTGAGGCCAAGGGCCTTTGCTGGGCGCTGGAAATCCCCGCCATTGGCGTTTCCACGCTGGAGGCGATGGCCTGGGGCGGGCCGGACAGAGAGGGATCCATGCTCTGCTGCGCCATGGACGCCCGCCGAAACCAGGTGTATAATGCCCTGTTCACAGCGGAAAACGGCTGTCCCCGGCGGCTGACAACTGATCGGGCCATTGCCATTGAGGAGCTGAAAAACGAACTAAAAGCATATCACAAGCCCTGGATTCTGCTTGGAGACGGGGCTGCGCTATGCTATAATACTCTCAGCGGAGAGTCGGATCTGGCCCTCCATCCGGCCCCGGAGCCGTTGCGGATTCAAAGCGCCCGCGGCGTTGGCCTGGCAGCCCAGGACAAGACCCCAATTCCGCCGGAGGCGCTGCTGCCTGTCTATCTGCGGCTGAGCCAGGCGGAGCGGGAGCGTCAGGCAAAGATGAAGGATCCAGCAAGGGAATAAACAACGATTTCAGAGGAGAGAAAACATGAAGCCCACAAAGAAGTTCTTGGCGCCGCTTTTGGCGGCAGCGCTGCTGGTCTGCGGCGGCTGTGCGCAGACAGAGGACGAGGAGGAAACCGCCTCCGTCAGCGAGGCCATGCCAGCAGAGACCGCCGCTCAGGAAACTACGGAGTCGGAAACGGAAGAGACCCCGGAGACGGAAGAGGATTTCCCCACAGCGGCGGACTATTACGACTATATGCAGAGCGTTATTATGGCCAAATACGACCTTGTGACGACAGACCCGGTGGAGATTACGCTGGGAAGCGGAAAGACCTTTGAGGAGCCGCTTTGGGTGCAGGGCGAGACCGGCATCATCGGCGCGGTAATTCACGATTATGACGGGGACGGGAGCCTGGAAATGGCGGTTTTCTATCTTGTAAACTGTATGCGGCTGGATACCTATTTCGCCCCCTGGCTGTATGACACGGAAACCGGTGTTGACATCGACGACGATCTGTATGAGCGGGCCTTTGTCATCTACGTTATCTATTATGACGCGAAGGACGGGGAAATCTCCCAAAGCAGCTATGACCAGTACATGATTCTGCCGACCGATGGCTGGGGCAATATCTCCATCGGCCTGGAAAGGGTGGGAGACGACTACTATCTTTTCGGGCATATGTACTCGGAAAACCAGGCCACCTATGGGCCGACCTATACGCTGGTGGCAAAGCTGGGCGGCCATGACACCTTCACCTATGAGTATTCGACCGTGCCGTCCTGGTATGTCATCAATGACAGAACTCAGGCGGAGATGAACGAGCTTCTCGGCATCGAGGAGCCGCTGCAGATACAGACTCTTTCCCTATATGATGTGCTGGAAAGCAGCGATACCTCCAGCGCGGAGGCGTTTTACGATTCCGTAGGCGAGCGGGCGCTGTGCTACCTCGACATAGAATACACCGACTGGGATGGATACGATGTGACGGAGACGGTGACGGATTACACGAATCTGCGTCATTATCTCGAAACCGGGGGCCAGGACTGGGAGGAGCGCGAACTGCCGGAGGGCTATGAGCGGGAGGTCTCCGACGCCTCGGCGGATATGGTCGCCTTTGTGGAGGAAATCGACGCGGGCGCGGGTACCACCTTTGCGGCAGACGGCGTGAATATCCTGGACGACACGGACGGGATCTATTACGCCACCTTTGAAAGCGATACCCTGACCCTGACCCTTTACTGGGATTCGGAGGCCGGGCGGCCCACAGATATCTGCATCAGCGAGCAGGAAAACAGCATTGGCACCGGCGTGTGGTACGCGGCGAAGGACGCCATGCTACAAAGTGACGTGTTCGGCTTCACGGCGGAGGAGATTGCGCCGCTGCTTGGGCAGGTTGGCTGGACGGATTACACCACGGGCGTTTCCATTGGGGACTATATCTGCATGATCTATCTGGTTTTGGATGCAGGAGTATGGCTGTATTTACAATAAAAGACAGCATTATCATATATAAAAATAAAACTCGAATTGCAATAGCAAGTTGCAATAGTTTTTTCAGTGATGCTCGTTGGCA
>JAJQCH010000083.1 GCA_021202795.1 Oscillospiraceae bacterium | reverse complement strand
TTCATAAATTCATTCTACCGAGTGTCCAACTTGCACTTGCAATTTGCAAATTTTTCTCTTGCGTAATCCGCAGGATTTGCGTATGATGATAGCGCAAGCAAAGTACGCCCTGTGCGCCGGTATTTCTGTGTTGAAACGTGGAGGATTTTATAATGAATCGTTATGGAATTGAAATCGCCGTCAAAAACGCGCCCCTGTTGGATCCTGAATTCATGCCCATCCTGAAATTCAATCGTTCTTTCCTTGCCACTGCCAAAAAACCAATCTCCATCGCGGTAGAGCGGGCGGACAGCCAAATGGCTACCTGCCACACCTTTATCCACGGAACTCCTGAAATGGCCGAAGCCGATCACTACTACGTCAACCGACTGGTAAAGACCATCCTGTGGATGAAGGGAGGCTTCCGCGTCTATGTCGCCGGCGACGAGGACACCTGCGCATATTTGAAAAAGGCCTACTCCGCCGGAGATGAGCAGGACTTCGACTTCGGATATATGTCCGATGTTTTTGAGCATCCCTTTGAGGTGTTGCAGGTGGACAGAGTACCCGAACCCAAAGACTTCCCCAAGAAAATGGGCGGCCATCTGGAGGGCTGTCGAATCGGCTTTGACGCAGGCGGAAGCGACCGAAAGGTCAGCGCCGTCATCGACGGCGAGAGCGTCTACTCCGAGGAGGTGGTCTGGTTTCCCAAGGTGACTGCCGACCCCGATTATCACTATAACGGCATTGTCGCCGCGCTGAAAGCCGCCGCCGAGCATCTGCCCCGGGTGGATGCGGTGGGCGTATCCTCCGCCGGCGTGTATATCAACAACCGCACCATGAACGCATCCCTGTTTCTGCAGGTACCCAAGGATCTCTTCGACGCCAAGGTCAAGGACATTTACATCCGCGCTATCACCGACACCTTCGGCGACATACCCTTCGAGGTGGTCAACGACGGCGATGTCTCCGCCCTGGCGGGTACCATGAGTCTGGGAGAGCCGAACGTACTCGGCATCGCCATGGGTACCAGCGAGGCCGTTGGCTATGTGGATAAGGCCGGGCGGATCACCGGCTGGCTCAATGAGCTGGCCTTCGTTCCTGTGGACTGCCACCCTGACGCCATGGAGGACGAATGGAGTCACGACATTGGCTGCGGTGTAAAATACTTCTCCCAGGACGCTGTCATCAAGCTGGCGCCCCGGGCGAGTATCGCTTTGGACGAGAGCCTGTCCCCCGCCGAAAAGCTGAAAGCAGTACAGGCGCTGATGGCCAACGACGATCCGGCTGCCGCCGCTGTCTACTCCTCTATCGGCACTTATCTGGGTCACACGCTGGCCTACTATTACGACCTCTACCACTGCAAACACGTCCTGCTGCTGGGGCGTGTAATGAGCGGCAAGGGCGGCGACATCATCCTGAACGAATGTCTGCGGGTACTCCACGATGAGTATCCAGAGCTGGACGGCAGGATCCTGCCCTCCCTCCCCGACGAGAAATTCCGCCGGGTGGGTCAGTCTGTCGCTGCAGCAAGTCTGCCGGAGCTGAAATAAGGGTATCTCCGTAAATCATCCCAAAGGAGCTGTTTTCATGCGTATCGTCAACGCCAATGTATTTCTGGACGGCGCCTTTCTCCAAGGCGGCATTGAGTTCACGGACAAAATTACCGCCGTCGGCGCCGCCGTCACCGGCGAAGGCATCAATGCCGGTGGCTGCTACGTCATCCCCGGCCTTATCGACATCCACACCCACGCCGCCAAGGGAGAGGATGCCAGCGACGGCAGGCCGGAGGGTATGCCGGTCATGTCCCGCTATTACGCCGCAGGGGGTGTGACCTCCTGGTGTCCCACCACCATGACTCTCAAGGAACCGGTACTCACCCAGGCCATGCATACCATCCGGGACTTTGTCCGTCCCATTGACGGGGCGAAGGTGGCCGGCGTCAACCTGGAAGGCCCTTTCCTCAGCCGCGCCAAGCGCGGCGCACAGAACCCCGACAATCTCCACACCCCGGACGCAGAGATGTTCAAGCGCCTCAACGACGCCAGCGGCGGCATTGTCCGGCTGGTGACTGTTGCCCCGGAGGAACCAGGTTCTATCCCCTTTATCCGGGAGGTCTCCAGGGTGGCCACCGTGTCGATCGGTCACACCACCGCCGATTACGACACCGCCATGGCTGCCTATGACGCCGGTGCCAGCCATACCACCCATCTTTATAACGGAATGCCCTCCCTGCTCCATCGGGCGCCTGGAGTCATTGCTGCCGCCAGTGACGCCGGCGCCACCGTGGAGCTGATCTCCGACGGGCTGCACATCCACCCTGCCGTTATCCGACTGACTCATCGGCTGTTTGGGGACAAGCTGGTGCTGATCTCCGACTCCCTGCGCTGCGCGGGTATGCCTGACGGGGACTACACACTGGGCGGCCAGCCCATTACCATGAAGGATGGCAGAGCCACGCTCACCGGCACCGACACGCTTGCAGGGTCATCCATCCATCTGATGGATGGTCTGCGCCGCGCCGTGTCCTTCGGCGTGCCGCTGGAGGCCGCTATCACTTCCGCCACGCAAACGCCGGCAAGGGTCATCCACCGGGAAGACCAGATCGGCTCCCTGGCTGTGGGACACTGCGCAGATTTCGTAGTGCTGGACAGGGAGCTGGAGTTGAAGGCCGTCTATATTGACGGCAGACAGATAACATAAGCGCCGTTCGGTGCATCCCAGACTGTGAACCCCACGCAAAGCATTACCGTTACACGAGCTTTCTCCCATGCTGATTAATAAAAAAAGACCGAAAATTGCAAGTGCAAGTTGAACACATCCGCGAAAAGCTTCAATAGAGTC
>JAJQCH010000124.1 GCA_021202795.1 Oscillospiraceae bacterium | reverse complement strand
TTCAATTGCTATGGATTTTTTAGGTGTTCAACTTCATTTTACAATCGACCGATTTAATTTTCTTAACCAGACACTGCAAATGGACGCCTGCCTGGCGGAGGCCATCCAGGCGGAAGAGCTTGCCCGGCAAACCTGCGGGGAAAACTGCGGCCTGACCGCCCTGATGTGCGGTGTACGGGTATATGCAGAAGTGGCTTCAGATCTGTATGGGGCCGACCTGAATATGCTTTACTGGCCAAAGAGAGCGGCTGACCTTCGTTCAGCCTACCAGCTTTGTAAAAAGCACTGCCCCTCTATGATCGGCGAATTTATATCCAAAGCATTTTCGGCGATTCTGGATTTTTCAGGTCTGACCGTCGGCGAATATCGAGCGCGGCTGGCGCAGATAGAGCCCGACTCGGAGTCCGATATGACGGGCGTTGCCCAGTCCGTGCAGGAAATACTGGGCGTCCTTTCCCCTGAATGGGAGGACAGACCCATGGAGGAAGCCGCCGCTTATCTCCTGGAGCTGTCTCAGGAAAGCGACGAGGAAGAGGTAGACACAGGCGAGGACGCGATGTCTTTGGCTGAATACATTACCAGCCTGATGGAAGAATACCAGCCCAAAGACCTTTTCACCGTTTTTACGGGCATCCCCGACAAGAAAATGAAAAACGCCCTCCGCACCTATGGAAATGGCCTGGAGCCGAATCAAATCTACGCCCTATTCGATGCCACGGCGATGGGCAGCGCCAAAAGCGGCTTCCTGCTGGTCTCCTCCGGCATGGTGTTTCGCCTCTACAATCGAACCGCAGAAGTATTTTTGGAAGATATGGAGTGCTTCACTGTAGACGGGGCCGATCTCGTCCTTCAGGTCGCCGACGACCTCTATTTTCCCTTCCCCTGCATAGATGCCGAGGCTGCCGCCGGGGTTTTGAACCCGCTGCTGGAAAACCTGAAGGCCATGGCAGAATAACAAAATCTACTATAAACGAAAACCAATAAAACAACGAAACCGCCACCCGGTTAGGCGGCGGTTTGCATTTGGAAATTCCTTATTCCTCTATGTACCCAAGCTGCGCAAGCTGGGCGATCAGGGCGTCCAAGTCCTGTTCCACCTGGGCCAGCTCCGCGCCGGAAAACTCGTCGGTTATGCGGCGGGCCAGCTCCTTTTTCTCCAGGCCCCGCTCCAGGCCCTCCCAGGCCATGGCGGCGGTCTCGCTGATGGGGCAGATGTCCCGCAGGCCCTCCGGGGTCTTTTCCGCAATGTAAATTTCGTCCATATCATAGCGCAGGACGTATTGCTCCTTAATTTTCATTGGTCGTTCTCCTTTGTGCAGATAAAGCAGTGCCATTCCTGCTCCTGCCGATGCTCCTGTATTTGAAGCCCCGCTTCGGTCAGGGCGGCGGCTGTTTCTTCCTCCCGACCGTCGATAATGCCGGAGCAGACGAACACACCGTCCGACGCCAGAAGCGCCGGGACGAAGGGAGCCAGAGGAATAATCACGTCCGCCACGATGTTCGCCAGCACCAGGTCGAAGCCTGTACCCAGCTTTTGCCGCAGGCGTCCGCTTGCCACCACGTCCCCCACATAAATTGTGAAGGCGTCCTCCACGCCGTTTAAGGCGGCGTTGGCCCGGACGATGTCCGGGGCCTTTTCGTCCACGTCCGCCGCTGTCACCGGCCCGGCCCCCAGCACGGCGGCGGCGATGCCCAATATCCCGCTGCCGCAGCCCAAGTCCAGCACCCGGCAGCCGGGGGCGGCGTATTGCTCCACGGCGGCCAGGCACAGCTTGGTGGTGGGATGGTCTCCCGTGCCGAACAGCAGGCCGGGGTCGAGCAGCACCGGGGTGCGGTCTCCGTCATATTCCTGCCACTGGGGGACGATCACCAGCCGCTCCCCAATCTCGATGGGGCGGTAATAGTCCCGCCAGTTGTTCTCCCAATCCGCGTCGGAGACCTGGCGCACGGCGGGGGCCAGACCCAGCTTTTCCATCTGGGCGATCATGGCCCGGCCCTCCTCATCGTCGGAAAGCCACAGCTTCACCCAGCTCGCGCCGGAAAATGACTGGGCCAGGTCGTCGTCCACAAAATCCCAGTATTGGGTGTTGTTTTCCAGAAAGCTGTGAAAATCCGCCTCGTCCTGAATGACGAAGCCCTCCGCCCCCAGGCCGGTCAGGGTGTCGCACACCGCCTCCGGCTCCCCGTGGGCGTCAATGGAAATTTCAAGCCAGTCCATGTCTGTTTACCTCGTTCGTTACAGTTTGTCTTTTAGCGCAGCGCCTGCCATTTCCAGTCAACGATCTCCGGCATATCGATCCCGTGCTTGGAGATGTACTGCCGGTGTTCCACCAGCTTATCCTTCATCTGCTGGGCCAGGGCCGCGCTGCGGTTTCCGAGGCAGTCCAGGTTTTGCAGGGCCGTCAGGACAAGGTGGAAGCGGTCGATGTTATTCAGCACCCGCATATCGAAGGGGGTGGTGATGGTACCCTCTTCGATATAGCCCCGGACGTGGAGGTGCTTATTCTTCCGGCGGTAGGTCAGCTCGTGTATCAGGCTGGGATAGCCGTGGAAGGCGAACACAATAGGCCGGTCGGTGGTGAACAGCATATCATAATCCCGGTCGGACAGGCCGTGGGGGTGCTGGGTGTCGGATTGCAGACGCATTAGATCCACCACGTTCACCACCCGGATTCTCAGCTCCGGGAAGGCGTTGTGCAAAATGGTGACGGCGGCCAGGGTCTCCAGAGTGGGCGTCTCCCCGCAGCAGGCCATGATGATGTCCGGCTCCTGCCCCGCGTCGGTAGAGGCCCACTGCCAGATGCCGATGCCCTCCGTGCAGTGCTTCACCGCCTGCTCCATGGTGAGCCACTGGGGCCGGGGATGCTTGGAGGCCACGATTACGTTTACATAATCCCGGCTGCGTATGCAGTGGTCGAACACGGACAGCAGGCAGTTTCCGTCGGGGGGCAGATACAGCCGCACCACGTCCGCCTTTTTGTTGGCCACATGATCCAAAAAACCGGGATCCTGATGGGTGAAGCCGTTATGATCCTGCTGCCAGACGTTGGAGGCCAGGACGAAGTTCAGACTGGCGATTTTCTGCCGCCAGGGAAGCTGATGGCAGACCTTCAGCCACTTGGCGTGCTGGGAGACCATGCTGTCCACAATGCGGATAAACGCCTCGTAGGAGTTGAAAAAGCCGTGGCGGCCCGTGAGCAGGTATCCCTCCAGCATACCCTCGCAGACGTGTTCGGACAGCATGGAGTCCATGATGCGCCCGTCCTGGGAAAGGTACTCGTCCCCGTCGATAATGTCCGCGTTCCAGTCCCGACCCGTCTCCTCAAAGGCCGCACCCAGGCGGTTGGACATGGTCTCGTCCGGGCCGAACACCCGGAAGTTCCGGCTCTCCCGGTTCAGAGCGAAGATGTCCCGGACAAAGGTACCCAGGTACCGCATATCCTCCCCCTCCACCGCGCCGGGGGCGGGAACGTCCGCGCCGTATTCCCGGAAATCCGGCAGGCGCAAATCGTGCAGCAGCAGGCCGCCGTTTGCGTGGGGGTTCGCGCCCATGCGGGCGTTGCCCTTAGGAGGCAGATCCCGCAGCCGCTGGATGGGCGCGCCGCTGTCGTCGAACAGCTCCTCCGGCCTGTAGGAGCGGAGCCAGCTCTCGATTTGAGCCAGATGCTCCGGCGTGTCCGCCGGGATTGGCACCTGATGGGAGCGGAAGGTTCCCTCTACCCGCTGACCGTCCACCACCGCCGGGCCTGTCCAGCCCTTGGGCGTGCGCAGCACGATCATGGGCCAGCGCACCCGGCTGCCGTCCCCGGTCTGTCTGGCCCGCTCCTGGGCCGTCAGAATGGATTCGATGGCCGTGTCCAGCGCCTCCGCCATGGCCCGGTGCATTTTGGCGGGGTCGTCCCCCTCTACGAAAAGGGGCGTCCAGCCGCAGCCCCGGAAAAACTGCTCCAACTCCTCATGGGAGATGCGGGACAGCACGGTGGGGTTCGCGATTTTATAGCCATTTAGGTGCAGAATGGGCAGCACCGCCCCGTCGGTGCGGGGGTCGGTGAATTTGTTGAGATGCCAGCAGGTTGCCAGGGGGCCGGTCTCCGCCTCCCCGTCTCCCACCACGCAGGCGGCGATCAGGCCGGGGTTATCCGCCACCGCGCCATAGGCATGGGCCAGGGAATAGCCCAGCTCGCCTCCCTCATGGATGGATCCGGGCGTCTCCGGAGCCACATGGGAGGGGATGCCGCCGGGGAAGGAAAACTGGCGGAACAGCTTCGCCATGCCCTCCTCGTCCTGGGTGATGTTAGGGTATACCTCTGTATAGCTGCCGTCCAGCCAGTCCTGGGCCACCATGGCGTTGCCCCCATGACCGGGGCCGGAAAGATAAATCATGTCCAGGTCATAGGCCCGGATGACCCGGTTCAGATGGGTGTATATGAAGTTCTGGCCGGGAACGGTTCCCCAATGGCCCACAATTTTCTTTTTGAAGTCAGCCTCCTGCAATGGCCGCCGCAGCAGCGGATCGTCCAGCAGATAGAGCTGCCCCGCTGACAGATAGTTCGCCGCCCGCCAATACATATCCATGCTCTCCAGCATGGTCTCCGTGGGCGCAAATTCCTTATGATAATTCATCACGCATACCTCCGCTGTTTCTGCACTATAGTATCCCACACCGCATGGGTTTTATGACTGGCCCAGAGTTCGCTCCCCCGTCTGGCCGACAGGGGAGCAAAAAGACTTCATTCCTCAATGGTCGGTTCCGCCGGTTCGTCCTCAGCAGAGATCTCCAGGGCGGCATCCTCCTCAAAAAGCTCTTCTGCGGCGACTTCCTCCTCAGGGATGGATTCCTCTTCCACAGCAGGTTCCTCCGGGAAAAGCTCCACATCCGCAGATATTTCCTCCCCGGCAGGTTCCTCGGCAGCAGACTCCTCCTCGGCAAACACTTCTTCCGCAGGTTCTTCCTCAGCAAGCTCTTCTTCGGCGGGTTCCTCTTCCACAGATTCCTCCTCGGCGGAAACCTCTATCTCGATCTCCAGATCTTCGCCGGACACATCAAAGGACGGGTCAACCTCTATCTCCACCTCGATGTCAGGCCCCTCTTCGACATTCTCCTCCGGCTCCTGGCTGACGACCTCGGCCTCCGTCTGGTCTACAACGGTCTGGAAATCCTCCGCAGGCGCCTCTTCGCCCTTCTCCTTGAGCTGCTCGATCTCCTCCTCCATGGCGGCGATGGCTGCCTTGGAGGCGTCGATAGACTGACAGGCATGGGCCAGCAGGCCCTCCGGGGCCTCCCGGTGGTTTTCGTAATACAGCCGCCCTATCTCCTCGTAGGTTTTGCGGATGGCATCCTTCTCGCTGGCAATGTCCATGTTCAGCTTGGCCGCCCGGCCAAGCTGCCGGGTGCGGGCCGCAAGGCCCTTCGCCACGCCGGCTGCTCTGGATGCAAACGTGCCGGCTCTCCCCTTGAAATCGTTAGAATCAGACATAAATATTAGCCTCCTTATAATGATTTTGTCGCTAAAAATTTCCTTGCATTTTACAGGGGCCGTCCCCCTTTATGGTTCCTGCTCTCCGTCATCCTCCTCCGGCAGTTCCTCATCCTCAGCGCCGCCGAAGACGATGTCCTCCATCTCCTGAATGACGTTTTTGCCCGGCGACGACATCTCGGTCTCCTGGACGGAAATCTCCGCCTCGCCGGTCTCCGCCTCGCCGGCGGCGGCCAGGGCCGCCTTATTCACCCACAGGTTTTCCGGCTTGCAGCGCCCGGAGCGGCGCACGACGATCAGAATAATCACCGAGGCCAGGAAGGTCAGGATAGCCAAAAGCTGGGAAACCCGGATGCCGGTGCCGCCTATGTAAAGCGAATCCGTCCGCAGGCCCTCTATCCAGGAACGGCCCAGACCGTACCAGGCCAGGTAATATAGGAAATACTGCCCGTCAAATTTCCGTTTGGTCTTTTTGGACAGAATGTGCAGCAGCACAAAGCCCACGGCGTTCCACAGGGATTCATACAGGAAGGTGGGATGGACATAGATGGTCTCCCCGTTCAGGGTCAGGCCCATGCGGCAGAATACATCCGTCTCATAGCCATAGGCCTCCCGGTTCATGAAATTTCCCCAGCGGCCTATGCTCTGACCGATGAGAAGGCCAAAGCTGACCGTATCCAGCACCGCCAGCGGAGAGATTTTCTTCACCCGGCAGACTATCAGCACGGTGATCACCGCCGCAATGACGCCGCCGTAAATGGCAAGGCCGCCCTCCCAGATCTTGCAGGCGTCCCAGAAGGAGTGATAGTTTTCCAGGTTAAACAGCACATAGTATATCCTGGCGCCGATGATGGCGATGGGAACGGCGAACAGCAGATTGTCCGTCAGGTCGTCCTGGCTGATACCAAATTCCCGGCACCGATGAAAGCAATACGCCACGGCCAGCAGAAATCCGCAGGCGATGATGACCCCATACCAATAGAAGGTATGCCCGAACAGCACAAAGGAATTGGAGGGGTTTATGACCCAGTCCCCCAGAAAGGGGAAGGAAATTGACGCTGATGACATAGCAGTTCAGTCCTCCTTCGGTTTAATGACGGACACGGCCATACGCCGCCCGGCCAAATGATCTGTCAGCCAGCCGGAAACGTCCTGACAGGTGATGGTATTCAGTACAGACACTATGTCCAAAGGCTGGTATCCCACGAAGCAGCCCTCCGCCTGGACGACCGCCATGGAGTAGAAATTGTTCAGCGCCCGGATATGACCGCCGATGGAGGCCCGCTTCTGCCGCTGGAACAGCGCCTCATCGACGCCCCCGGCGGCAACGCGCTCCAGTGCCTCGTTCAGTCCTTCCAGCACGGTCTGCCAGCTCCGGCTCTCGCCGCCCAGGGACAGGATGCTCTGTCCGGCGGCCTGCTCGATGCTGTAATCAAAGGTATCGTTCAGCAGTCCCTCGGCATACAGCCGCAGATACAGGGGCGAGCTGCGCCCGCACAGGCACCGCAGCGCCAGCGACCCGGTCAGCCGATCCCGCAGCTCCTCCGGCCCGCGCCCATGGGGGCCAAGCTTCAGCCCCGCCAGAAACTGGGGCGCGGAGACCTCCATGACCCGCTCGTGATAAGAGTCTGTCGGCTCCAGGCCCTCCTCCGGGCCATAATCCCGGCCAGGCGGCACGGCGGTTTCTGCGGTCAGCATCTCCCCGGCCAGGCGCTCCACCTGCTCCGGGTCTACGTCCCCCACCACGCACAGCGCCATATTGCAGGGGTGATAAAATACCTTATGGCAGTCATACAGCACCTGGGGCGTGATCTGTGCGATGGACTCCACCGTTCCCGCCACGGAATCCCGCAGGGGGCCGCCGGCGAACAGCAGCCTCATCAGATCCATATATATGGCATAATCCGGGCTGTCCTCGCACATACGGATCTCCTGGCCGATAATGCCCCGTTCCTTTTCCACGCTCTCCTCCGTGAAATAGGGAATCGATACGAAGGACAGCAGGGTTTTCAGATTCTCCTCAAACTGCTCGGTACAGTCGAAGTGATAGGCAGTCATGGACGTGGAGGTGAATGCGTTTAGATTGGCCCCGGTGGCGCTCATCTTCATCAGGGCGTCCCCCTCCGGGGTATCGAACATCTTGTGTTCCAGATAATGCGCCACGCCCGCCGGGGTATCCACCGACTGCCCATTCAGGATAAAGCGCCGGTCGGCGCCGCCGTAATTTGTGGCGAACACCGCATAACGGCGGCTGAACCCCGGCTTTGGCAGTACGCGGATTTGCAGGCCGTTGGGGAGCGTTCCCGTATATAATACCTCGCCGAGGGAGGCATATTCTGTCTTATTCATGCTCGTCCTCCTCGTCCCGCAGGAAATACACCATGTCGCACTCGATGCCGGAGGCCACGTTCACCACGTCCTCCCGCGTCACCATCTCCACCAGGGCCGCCAGCTCCTCCGGCCCGTAGTCCAGGCCCCGCAGATTCTGGCCCAGCCAAAATCCCTCCAACTGGGCGGCGCTTTCCGTCACGCTCCTCAGGTCGCTGACGAGGGTAAGCTTGGCGGAGGACAGCTCCTCCTCCGTAATGTTCCCGTCCCGCATATCCTGGAGTTGACGGTCGATCTCTTCCAGGGCGGTCTCATAATTTTGCGGGTCGATGCCGCTGATGACGTACATCAGGCCCTTATACACATCCACCCCGGAGCTGGCAAAGTAGCACAGATGAAGCCGCTCCCGCACGTTCATGAAGAGCTTGGAGGTCACGCCGCTGCCGAACACGCTGTTCATCACATGGATGGCGGCCATATCCGGCTCCTCCATGCAGGAACCCAGCCGATAGCCGATAGCCAGCTTTCCCTGCTCCACGTCCATGGTCTCCGTATACACCCGCACATGATCCTCCAGGGCGTTCATGCGGATGTCCGTACCCATGTCGTAATCGATCTCCCCGCGGGGCAGCGCGTCCAGCGCGCGCGTCATGGCCTGGGCCACCCGGTCGAAGTCCTCCCGGCCGCAATAGAATATCTCCACCGGGGACGTGGACAGCAGGGCCTTATACCGCTTCGTCAGTGCGTCATAGCGGATATTCTCCGCCGTATCCTCCGTTCCCAGGGTGTCCACGCCGTAGGCTTCCGTCTGGCACATCAGCTCCGTCAGCCGACAGCGGCTGTACTCGATTTTATCGTTGACGCGACCGCGGATGCACTCTAAAAGCTTTTCCTTTTCCCCCTCCACATATTCAGGCCGCAGCAGGCCGCCCCTGGTGTTGGGGGCCAGGATCACCTCTCCCAGCAGCTCCGTTATCTGCTCCAACTGATCCGCCCCGGCGTTTTCCGGCAAATAGGCCCCGTCCACAAAATCGGCCCAGAAGCCCACGCACTGGATCTCCCCCAGCTTTCGGACGATCGGCTCCAGCCGCGCCCCATAAAGCCCGTCCAGCCGGGCGGCCAGCGCGTCCATATCCGGGTGCCGCACCGTCCCCCGGCGCAAAACGCTGGGGATCAGCGCGTTCATGGCCGCGTTCTCCCGGTTCAGCCGGGTCAGAAAGCTGATGGTGATAAGCCCCGTTTTGAATTTATCCGTCTGCAAACCCGTCAGGTATACCCCCGGCAGGATTTCCTTGCGCGTTCGCTGCATAGTATCTCCTCCCGCACGGCGGAACCCGTCGCAGCCGTCCCGCCCGCTTTAAGCTTACTCATAATGGATATAATAACGTCTTGCCGTTATCATATCATGTCTTGCGGCTCCGCCCGAAGGGCAGGAGCAAGACGATTAAAATGAAATTATAATAACGCCTTGCCGTTATTATAACACATTGAACCACCGCTGAAAATGTCAAGATTGTAAAATATTCAAAACACGGAGGCAGATACAGAATTTCTGTGTAATATCGGTTCGCCGTCTTGACACACTAAAGAAATTCGGGTATAATCTCTTTAGTGTAAGGAGGTGCCTCCATGCCTACCATCAAATCAAGCATAGAGCAACTCACGGGCCGCCTTGCGCTTTATGGGCTTCTCCAGGAGGGACTGGACGATATAGCCGCCGGACGGACGCAGCCCTTCCCGGAGGCAATGGACGGACTTATGCGGAAATATCGGACTACGCTACTGCCGCCATATAACAGAACCTGAAATAAAAATCTGCCGGAAAACCTCCGGCAGATTTTTCTGTCTTGCGCCGCTTTGTGTTCGCTGCGGCCAGCCACGGATACTGTAAAAATCCCCCTCGCCTTTTGGCGGGGGGGGGATGGGTTTTATCTTGTCCGGCACCAGCGGAGGAAGGTGTCCTGGCTGATGCCCAGTCTTCTGGCTCCCTCGCGGGAGGATATTTGCCGGGTAAACCAGAGGTTTTTCACCTCTTCATAGTCGTCCGGCAGGACCTTGAGGGGCCGTCCAAAGGTCACGCCCCGATCCTGGGCGGCCACGATGCCCTCGTGCTGGCGCTCCTTGCGCCACTCTTTCCGATCCTCTACGGCGGCCAGCTCCTTCTCCAGCTCGGCGACACGGCTGGTCAGGGCGGGTATAATCTCCGCCGCCTCCGCCACCGACTCCGCCGAGGCGGGGTCGGTGCGGGCCAGCGCGGCGCGAACCGCCTGCAAATCGGTCAGAAGCTTTTCATAGTCGCCGGATTCCGCCATTACTGGTCTTTCCGTTTCCTTACCGTCAGCACTGCCGCAGCGCCGCCGGCGCACAGGAGCAGCAGAACCAGCCACAGCAGGGCGTTGCTGTCGTCTCCCGTATCCGGGGAGGTCGCCGTGGTCGTAGGAACGGGAGTGATCACCACCGTCGTGGCGGTCGCGTCCGGGTCAGTGGGGGTCGTGGACTCCTCCGGGGTTTCGGTCTCTGTGGGTGTTGTGGACTCCTCCGGGGTCTCGGTCTCCGTGGGCGTTGTGGACTCCTCCGGGGTCTCGGTTTCCGTCGGCGTTGTGGACTCCTCCGGCGTCTCGGTCTCCGTGGGGGTCGTGGTCTCCGTCGGCGTCTCAGTCTCCTCCGGCGGCGCAGTCTCCTCCGGCGGCAGGCTGTTGCCGTTGGAATCCACGGGATACAGCGTGGCCACGTTGTTGGTATAAAGGCCATAGCTCTCGGAGCCGTTGTTGCTTTCGCCGTACTGGTCATATTCGCCATAGGTACCGGCAGTCGTCTGGGGGTTCGTCAGCTTCACGCCATAGGTGAGCTGCACCGTCGCATCCTTGGTGATGGGTACGTTGATCTCCAGCACGAAGCACTCGCCATATTCGGTGCCTTCATAGGTGGTGCCATCGGGATAATAGGTGAGGACGAAGGGATACGTCGTCCCATCGGAGCTGCCGGTGGAGGAGCCAAAGTAATACTTGGTCACCGTTGTGCCGGTCGCAGTGTCCGTCGTGTTGACGACCTTGTCCACGACAAGCTCCGTGCCGTCCACCGTAAGGGTCAGGCGGCTGGCGTCGTTGATGAAATCGAAAGCATACTCGTCCGTCTCGCCGATCTCATCCACCACAACGCTCCCCGCATCCACAAGCTGGATGAGCTGGTCTTTGACGGCGGCGAAGATTTCTGTTGCGCTGGCTTCGCTGCTGTCATAGCGGGTCACATAGTCTTCCAGCCAGGTTTTGAAATCTTCAGTAAATTCCGTATAACTTTTATTGGAATAATACGGATACGTCACCATCACTACATTAGCTTTCTGGGAAGCCTCCACAATCGATACAGCCGCATAATAGCAGGCAGCCTCATATGTGGAATAATATTCTTTATCTTTCAGTGCAGTCTCCCACGAGGCAACATTTGTATCACCCACAGTTGCCGTCTCATATTCGCTTTCGGTCAGTGCATAGTTTCCTATGGTCACGCCGGTTTGGCCTGCTGCCCAAATATCCGCAAACGACGGCTTGCTCACATCATTCGTTTCGCAGTACTCCCAAGATTCACCATAGCGATATATCCAGTCTTCATTTTTATTCCAACCTACTGTTGACCCTCCAGACCCATACTGATAAGCCTGGGATACAGCCTCCTCCGACACGCTGTCATACCATGTGCGAGCGCCGCCGTCGGTCAGGATGATCATATATTTGTCGGAATCATCCACGGAATTATCACCGCTTAACAAAGTCCTCGCGGCCTCCACACCGGCCTGCAGGTTGCTGCCAGAGCGGCCATAGCCTTTATGGCCTTCATCTTTATTGTTATAATCCTGATCTGTCAATTCGTCTGTCAATTCCGTACAGGTTGCAGTAGTCAGTTCCACCAACCCGCTGTTGTAAAGGATGGGCGTAGACCCGCCAAAGATGACGACGCCAGCCTTCACATTCAGAGTCTCATACTCAGTCAGACTCGCCAGCAGTTCCGCTGCCTGGGTCGCCAAATCTTTCTGATCCGTGCTGGTGGAGCCGTCCAAGACGAACACCACGTCCAGGTCGCCCTCATAGCTGGCGGAGGGCAGGGAGAGGGTCACGTTGGACTCGTAGTTTTCATCCAGCTCGGTGGCTTCCTTGGACTTGGAGAGGTCGAAGTCCGTCCCGGAGCCGGAGCCGGGACTGCTGTAGGTGTTGGTATAGGAGACGGTGGTGCCGTCTTTCAGCACCGTGCCGGTCACGGACGCGACATCGACGTCCGCGTCCTCATCATCCGCTTCGATCGTCGCCGTGTAATTGGCGGCGGAGGCCTCTTTTACTGTATAGGTCGCGCCCACGGGCAGATTGGTAAGCGTCACAGAATCCCCGTCGGACAGGGTGAAGGTGGCCACGCTGTCGGCGAACGTAATCGCGGTCTCATTGCCGTCCGCGTCCGTCTTGACGCCATATTCGCCGTTCAGGAGAAGTTTCTCCAGTCCTGTTACATCGGTGGTGTCGATCGTCACCGTGAAGGTGAAGTCCTTGGAGGAGTTGCCGTATTCAATTTCCTTTTCCACCGTCAGGGAGCCTTTTTCGCTGCTGACCCAGTAGATGCAGTCCTTGAACGCGGTGACAGTCCAGAGCAGATCGCTTTCGTTAGTATCCAGCCAGGTAAAGGACAACGTTTGAGATTTGCTTGCGTTTGCCTCGTCAATTACTGCCTGCACATAGGCGTTAGCTCCCTCGGAGTTGTTGGTCAGCTCATCCAGGTCAATATTCAACAACCAGTAGCCAGTGTCGCCACTGGGGGATTCATAGTAAGCAGCATCAGGTAGGTTTACGGTAATGGTGCCGTTGTAGCTGTCGTTGGAATACCAGCCATCGCCCTCCACATAGTAGCTGCTGGTGCCAAAGGTGTTTTCCGCGAGAATATCGTTCACGGTGCAGGAGCTTTCCGCCATATTCTCCATCAGAACCATGGTGTAGTTGAAGGTGTTGCCCGTGACAGAGACAGCGCCGATAGACCCTTTAGAAGTCTGATCACAGACAACAATCTTAGAGCGCAAGGCAGAAGAGCCTGTGATAGTATTATTGGTAATCGACAGTGTACCGGCAGTGCCGCTGGGTGTCCCGCCATAATATCCATCCACGACGCGGTCGCAGCTTGTAAAGGTGTTGCCAGATATGGTGATGCCATCGCTGGACACATAATAACCATCGCACAAGAAGGAAATTGCCGAAGAAAGGTTGCTGAACGAACAGTTTGTTACGCTCCAACTTTCAGCTGAACCAATTACAACACCACACACATAGTTCACGGAATCATTAGGATAAGTCGTAACATATCCTTGATTGCCAGTATTAACAAAAGTACAATTATTAATTGTCAGTCCTGTTGCCTTTGAACCCCAGTTCGTGCATCCCAAATCGGAAACGCCGGCCCTATACCAAACGCTCTCGACTCCTTCAGGAAGCCAATCGCCAATCGTTATATTCAACCCACTCAGAGTCACATTTGTCGTTGCAATATAGATTCCATATGCGGCATAGGTAACCTCATAGTTTGTTTTGCCTGTATATGTGGTGGCGGTTCCAGTCCAGGTTTGCACGGTGACAGTCTCGCCTGAAGCCGCTTGAACCGTCAACCCACTTAAGCCTGTCGGAACGACAAACTGGTAATATGTTCCAGCTTTTACTGTGATCGTCCACTCTGTTTTTTCAACTTGTGAATCAATATAGTCGATTGCGTTCTGAATAGTTGTGTAGGTATCCCCTTCCGTCTCTTCCGTCGCGCTACAATCAACTGTCAGCGTCTTCGCCTCGTTGTCTGCCAGCGCTTCGTCACTGACAGAATCCATTATATCGCAGGCCGCATTGTACAGTTCGTCATACTCGGCTTCTGTGAGCGTTCCTTCCGCCAGCGCCGCTTCCAGCTCGTCCAGGATGGTCAGAATACTGGCATAGACAGCGTTCGCAGCGTCCATATCCGCAGCTTCCACAGCGGCAGCAGCCTCCGCTTCCAGCTCCGCCAGTTGGGCCGCGTAGCTGTCATAGACAGTGGTGTCCTCCTCCGCAACGCCGAGTGCTGCGACAGCAACCAACTCTTCAGGATCCTCCGTCTCTTCAGGATCCTCCGTCTCTTCGGGATCCTCCGTTGCTTCGGGATCCTCCGTTGCTTCGGGATCTTCCGTTGCTTCGGGATCTTCCGTTGCTTCGGGATCTTCCGTTGCTTCGGGATCTTCCGGCTCTCCCGCCGCAGTGGTTACTTCGTTGCCGTCGTCCACTTCCACCGCGAAGGCTGTGGACAGTCCCGCCAGGGACAGCACCATCACCACTGCAAGCAGCAGGCTTATCAACCGCTTACACACACCTGATTGTCCTCCTTAAAAAGCATTACACATTATTTTTTCACCACGGAATTATTTTTCCGCAGATGCGTACAAAAAGAAACCTCGCCCTGTTTACAGAACAGCGCTTCTCCTGTTATTTTAATCATTATATGCCTATATGCAAGGAAAGTCAATATTTTAAGTCAAAACTTTCTGTTGAAGTTTGACCAAAAAGTATGGAAAAGGGCCTGCCCTCCCTCACGGAAGGCAGACCCCCTGTATTGATGTTCACTGATTATCTGAAGCTATGATGCTTTCGACATCTCGACCGCCATAAAAAATACGGATCACTGTCACCAGCTCTGCAACTGAATCAATGAGGTAGTATACAACAAAGTTGTCTACAGAAACCTTGTATATTCCGGCAGACGCCCAAGGCTCCCAGTCGGCTTTTGCATAGCGTCCGGGGAATACGTCCAGAGAACGGATTTCCTTTCGTATGCGGTTCACCTGATTCCGCGCGGTCGGTTCAGCCGCAAGCTCATAGGCAATATAGGAGTATATGACGTCAAGGTCGTCTAACGCCGCCGGAGAATAGACGCCCCTGTAGCGCCCGGTCATATGCCGTACCTCCTGCGTAGCTCCTCATCCACCTCGTCTGCGGTGTATGTTCTGCCGGACGCAGCGGACGCGACGCCCTTTTCAAGCTCTGTATCTATCTGTTCTCTTGTCATTGCGCCAACAGCCAGCGGCTTTCTGGACGGCAGACGCAGGTCGAAGGGCATCCCGCCGCGAAGGACAATTTGACTGTAAAGCATTTGGATTGCGCTGGACGGCGTGATGCCAAGCTGGGCAAGGATCCCCTCCGCGTTCTCTTTCAGCTCTGTATCTATTCTTGCATAAACGGCGGTTGTGTTTGCCATGAGAAGCATCTCCTTTATCGTTTTTTCTTATTATACCCCATTTTGCCAGCAAACGCAAGCGACCGCAAGCAATATATAACAATTCTGCCGGAAGTTTTCCGGCAGAATTGCTCTCGGTTTCATGTGATCGTGACCTTGCCGCACCACACCTTGATATGCCGTCCGCAGACGTCGGCCTCGTAGCCCTCCCAGCCAGCGGGGAGCCTGGGGCTTACGGTCAGGCGGCCATTATTTAAATGAATCCCCAGCAGATCCTCCAGCACCACCCGGAAGAACCAGCCCGCCGCGCCGGTGTACCAGCTCCAGTTGGCCTGGGCGTAGTGATCGGCGTTTGCGGAGACGTCCGCCGCCAGGACATACGGCTCCGCCTGCCACTGGGCGGCGGGGTGCCGGGTCGGCATGGCGTTCAGGAGGATGGCGCTGCCCTCCTCCGTGAAGCCCTCCCGCAGGAGGGCGGAGGCCAGCCACAGCGCCCCGTGGGTATACTGGCCGCCGTTTTCCCGGAAGCCGGGGCCGCAGGCCCGGATATAGCCAGGATCCCGCCCCTCGTCCCCGAAGGGCGGGGCAAACAGCCGTGTGATGCCGTGGGCCGGGTCATACAGCCGTTCCACGCAGCTCATCAGCGCCGTGCGTACCCGCCCCCGCTCCGCCTGGGGGCAGAAGGCGGCCCAGCTCTGGGCGATGGAATCGATGGCGCAGGCGGGGGAACCCACGGCCCCCAGGGGCGCGCCGTCCTGCCACCAGCCCCGGAGGTACCAGCTCCCGTCCCAGGCGTGTTCCGCCGCCTGGGCGTATTTCGCCACGGCCTGGGCGTATGGTTCGGAATCCTTCCGACCCTGCTTTTTCATAAGCGCCGCCATGCGTCCGGCGGTGTGGACGAAAAACCAGGTCAGCCACACGCTCTCGCCGCCCACCTTATCCATGCCGTCGTTCCAGTCCCCGGAGCCGGTGAACAGCAGTCCGTGGGGGCCTGCGCCCCGGCCCAGGACGCAGTCCATGGCCCGGACGGCGTGTTCCAAAACGGTTCCTTCCGTCCCCGTGAGGGCGGGGGTGAAGTACCTGTCCGACTCCTCCGGGCGGAGGGCCGTTCCCTCCAGCCAGGGGGCCTTTCGCTGGCAGAGGGCCTGGTCGCCGGTGAAGTGGACGCCTCCCTTGACGCCCTCGAACCCGGCCAGGCCGTATTTTTCCAAATACCGGCGCAGGGCCTCCATATTGGGGCGGAGATAGGCCCCTTCCTCCCCGGTGTCTATCACCAGATCGGCCTTGACGCCGCAGGCGGCCAGCAGGGCGTGGCGCTTGATCATCCGGCGGGCCTCGTCCAGCTCCTTGTCCGCCCGGACGTATAGGATGGGCAGGTCGCCGCTGAGGCCCTGCTTCCAGAGCGCTTCGCGGGTGCAGTCCTCATCCGCCCGGACGCGGGGGGCGCATATGCTCCCGCAGAGGGCGAAGGCCGCCCCGATGCCATCCGCGCCCATGCCCAGAAGGGCCGCCATGGACGCGGCCATATCCGCGCCGCCTCCGGCCAGGATCCGCCGCGCCCCGGCCATAGCCTCCTCCCGGCTGCGGCCAAAGCACAGCGCCAGCGCTCCGCAGCCGCCCTCCGGCAGCGTGGCCCGGAGGATGACCGGGTCGGTCATCTGCCATCCGGCTCCCTTCGCGATTTTCAGCTCCATGGTTCCCGTCATGCAAAGCCACACCTCGGGCAGACTGCCCCGGGCCAGCCGCCGCACCAGCACCGACCCGGAACGGCCCAGCACCTCTAATCCCAGCCGCCAGAAGGCGGGATGGGCGGCATAGTCCGATTCCCTGGCCAGCACCGGCTCAAAGCGGATTTCCAGCCGCCCGCCGGTGGGGCCTGTGACGCGGCGCAGCTCTCCGCACTCCCCGGAGGCCGCCGCGATGGTGGTTGACATAATTTTATCTCCCTGCCGGGCCGTGAAGGTGACGGCCCCGGCCTCATACCGCCAGGGGCGGAATACTGCCGCCTGCCGGGAGGGGTTTAAGGGGACGCCGTCCACGGAAAGGGCCAGGCCCTCCGGCCTGTACATGAGAAGTCCGGCGGTCTGGGCCAGGCACTGTCCGTCGTCGCACACCCGCAGGGAATAGACCCCGTTGGAAAGGGGCATCCAGGCGGGAGCATTAGGGTCGGCCCCCCTTCCCTCCCAGGTGAACACAGGCCGCTCCTGGCGGCTCTCCGGCGGACGGGTCACAGGGCTTCTGTCCCGGCGCAGCACCGCTCCGCCCAGGGGTACCCGTTCCGCCAGCAGGGGCCGGAAGGCTGCGCAGGCAGGCTCCGCCATGAAATACTTCCGCATAACGCCTCCGGCCAGGCAGTTGGCCGCCGCGCAAAGGCTCATGCCCAGATGATGGCTCATGAAGCAGGCCACCGGCTCCCCCTTCTTCCCTGTACGGCCAGGGGTCATGTCCAGGGCCTCGTAAAAGCCGAACTCCCCATACATACCCATTCGCTTCAGGCGACGCAGGTTCTTCACCGCCGCCTTGGGGTGGACGCACAGGGCCAGGAAGCTTGCATAGGGGGCGATGACCAGCTCCCCGTCCATATCCCGGCGCAGGGCCAAAGCCCCCGTACCGTGGGCCTTATAGCGGTAGTCCATCCCCGCGTCCAGGGAGAAGAAGGCGCTCTCCGAATTGCCCCAGGGGGCATCCGCCCTCGCCCCCCGCCGCCGCTGGGCGTAAAGGCAGAAGCGCCCGGTCTCCCACAGCATAGAGCCGTTCACCAGCGGCAGAAACAGCTCCGGCATTAAATACTCGAACATGGATCCCGACCAGCTCGCCAGGCCCCGCCACCCGTCCAGGGACAGCCGCACCCGGCTCAGGGCCTGCCAGTGGCGAAGGGGAACCTCCCCCCTGGCGCAGGCCAGATAGCTTGTAAGCCTCGCCTCCGAGGCCATCAGGTCATAGTGGCTGGGGGAGACAGTCTCCGATGCCGGGTCAATGCCAATGCGGAACAGCCGCCGCTTTTCGTCGTACAGCGCCCCCAGCTCCATGTTCGCCGCCAGGGTTCCCGCCCGCTCCGCCAGATCCGGGCGGCCATGGGCCTTCAGGCCGTGGGACAGACAGACAAGACTTGCGCACAGGTTCCCGCTGTCCACCGTGGAAACATAGGCAGGCTGCAAGGGAGCGCAGGTGCCGGTATCGTACCAGTTATACAGGTGGCCCCGCCACTTGGGCAGCCGCTCTATAGTTGACATAATTCTTTCAATCAGGGCCATGGCCTCTGTCTCCGGGGCCAGACCCAGCTCCGCCGCGGCCAGGGCGGAGGCCAGGGCCATGCCGATGTTGGTGGGGGATGTGCGCCGGGCCGCTCCCTTGGGGGGCTGCACCTGCACGTTATCCGGGGGCAGCCAGTGGTTTTCCCGATTGCAATACTGAGCGAAATAGCCCCAGATGGCCTGGGCGCTGTTTTGCAGAAAGGCCCGGTCGGCCTCGGTTAGGTCGTTTTGGGGCTTTTGGGGCTGGCCGGTGAGATAGGCAAACAACGGCGCACACAGCCACACCACCCCGCTGGCCTTACCCGCCGGGCCGGGAGCCAGCAGCATCAGGGCCAGGCCCCCCGCCACGGAAAACCACATGGCGGCGGGCCATTTTTTCAGCCCCTCCGACTGCGCCGCCGGTATCCATTGGAGCATATGCCGGTGGCTGAATCCCATGCGCCACAGGGCCGTTATCATGGCGGAGGCGCAGGTGAACGCCTCCCAGGGCAGGAAGATGAGCCTCGCCAGCAGCCGGGGGGGACACCCCCCCCCCCCCCCCCGGGCCCACCCCCGGGGGGGCGGCGGGGGCGCCCGCGCGGGCGGCGGGGGGGGCGGGG